>JAPUKT010000071.1 GCA_027295555.1 Deltaproteobacteria bacterium | reverse complement strand
GCCGAATCGCGGCCGGTAGCCCTTCTCTTGACCCAGTCGCTGGTGTGACGCTGGTGCTAATGAAGCAAGACCTACTCGAGCCCCTTGCGCGTTTGCGCACCGACGAGGTCGTCATCACGAGCATGGGTGTCGTGCGACCGTGGGGCCGCCTGTCCGACAGTGACCTCGATTTCGCCTCTGCAGATAGCGCCATGGGCCACACCGCCGACCTCGCGCTCGGCGTCGCCCTCGCCCGCCCCGAGCGGCGCGTGCTGTGCTTGAACGGCGACGGCAGCATGCTCATGTCGCTCGGCACACTCGCGACCATCGTCGAAGCCGGAGCGGACAACTTCGTGCTCTTCGTGATCGTGAACCGCACTTACGAGATCACCGGTAATCAAGCCGTTCCCGGAGGCGCGTCCGTCGATTTCGCCGGGATGGCAAGGGCGGCCGGTTTCGCGGCCGTCCACGACTTTGACGACGCGGGCACTTACGCCGCAGCACTTCCGGGCATCCTGAAAGACCCGGGGCCGATCTTCGTCGCCGTCACGGTCGCGCCCGAATCCGAGGGACCTATTTCCAGAAGCGACGCCGAAGAGGCGCGCTATTTGAAGACGTCGCTTTTCGACTGGTCGCGCCAATTCCGGGAGTCGCTGAGTTAGAATCGAGCCCCATGGAGAAACCCAATGAACGCGAGCTCACTCATGTCCGGCGTACTCGCGCCGGTCGTCACTCCTTTTACAGACGACTACACGCCCGACAGGGACCGATACTTGAAGCACTGCCGATGGCTCGCGGCGCAAAATTGTGGCCTCGCCGTGTTCGGGACGAACAGCGAAGCCAACTCGCTCTCGGTCGAAGAACGGATGTCGCTTCTCGACATGCTCGTTGAAGGTGGCGTCGACCCGAAGCGCATGATGCCCGGGACCGGCTGTTGCTCGATCCCCGACACCGTGAAGGTCACGAAGCACGCCGTCGACCACGGCGTGGGCGGCGTCCTGATGCTGCCGCCTTTCTATTACAAGAACGTGAGCGACGAAGGCCTCTATCGTTCGTTCGCCGAGATCATCGAGCGCGTCGGCGACGACCGCTTGCGCATCTACCTCTATCACTTCCCGCAGATGTCCGCGGTGCCTCTCGGGATCGAGCTCGTGGGTCGTCTCACCGAAGCCTTTCCCGAAAACGTCGTCGGCATGAAGGACAGCTCCGGCGACCGCGAGAACTTGGAAGCGATGTTGCGCACCTTTCCAGGCTTCGGCTATTTCGCTGGAAGCGAGTCGCTGCTTCTCGCAAACATGCGGGCCGGCGGCGTCGGCTGCATTTCAGCGACGGCCAACATCAATCCCGCGGCCATCGACGGTCTGTTCCAAAAATGGCAAACGGACGAAGCGGACGAGCTCCAGGAATCTCTAAACCAAGTGCGAGGGACGGTTCAGCAATTTCCGCTGGTCCCAGCTCTCAAGACCATCATCTCGCACTACGCTTCCGACTCGGAGTGGAATCGGCTGCGGCCACCGCTCGTCGAGCTCGACGACGTGCAGGGCGAAAAGCTGATCGCCGATCTCGAAGCAATCGGCTTCGAGATGCCGGACCTTTAGTCGACCTTTAGTCGATCGGTTGCGCCAGCACGGCGAGGATCACCCGAATCCCCTCGACGAAGTGCCCGACGCGAATGTTCTCGTTCGGGCTGTGCTGATTGTTGTCCGGGTTGACGCTCGGGACACCTACCGCGGGAACGCCCAGCGTCGTGACGAAAGGCGATATGGGGATCGAGCCTCCCGCCGTGCGGATGCGGATCGGCGCTTCACCATAGACGTGCGTCATCGCGGCGGTAAGCCAGCGCCCGGGCACGGAGTCGAACTCGGTCCGGAACGCACGATAGGAGATTTCAGACTCGAACGACAGAAGCTTCGCATTCGCCTTCCTCTCCGCGTCGGTCGGCTCGCCATCGACCAAGTGATATCCCTGCTCGACGATGTGCTGGCGGATCGAGGCCAATAGCTTTTCGGGATCACTCTCGACCACGAGGCGCACGTCGATCTCCGCCACCGCGGTGGCGGGAATGATCGTCCGCACCTCGTCACCCACCCAGCCGGCCAAAATACCGCGCACGTTCAAAGACGGGTACTGCACCGCTTCTTGCAGATTTCTTCCAACCTCGTCGGGCTCGGCGATCCCGAGCCAATCGTGGATGAAAGCCTCGTCATCGGGCACCGCTTCGAGGATGGCTTCGGTGGCGCTATCGAAAGTAATGCCGTCATAAAAGCCCGGGATCGTCACCCGCCCGCGCTCGTCCTTCATCGACGCGAGGAGCTCCGCAAGCCGCAGCGCCGGATTCGGCGCGTAGTTCCCGTAATGACCGCTATGGACGGGAACACGCGGCCCGAACACCGTAAGCGTAACCGGCGCGATGCCGCGTGCGCCGAACTTCAAAGTAGGCCGCCCCGAAATATGCGGAGGCCCGTCGAGAATCAGGAGCATATCGGCCGCAAGTAGATCCCGGTGCTCCTCGACCGCCGGCGGAAGGTTCGGCGAGCCCATCTCCTCTTCGGTATCGACGATGACTTTGAGATGGAACGCGGGCTCCACACCCGCCGCCCGCATCGCGTCGAGCGCCGTGAGAAACTGCACGTTCGGCCCCTTCGAATCGGAAGCCGAGCGCGCAAAGATCCGCCAATCCCGCCAATTGCCCTCGCGAGGACTGTAGAGCCGATCCCATGGGATTTCCTCGAAGTCACCGCCGGAGCCGCTCTTGGCCTTGAGCACGGGCTCATACGGATCGTCTTGCTCCCAGCGCGTCGGGTCGACGGGCTGGCCGTCGGACTGAAGATAAACGAGGACGGTCTTCTCGGCCCCCTCGACCTTCCGCTCGCCGAAGAGCAGCGGGCTTCCTTCCGTCGGTAGCTCACGCGTCTCGAAGCCACGCGCCGTGAGCGCGGCGTCCATCCAATCGAGGACCTTTCGGATGTCCTCCGGGAAGTGCGCATCGTTCGGGATGCTCAGATATTCGCGGAAGTTTCGGAACGCGGAATCGAGCTGAGCCTCGGTGAGCGCATCGAGTTGAGGTCGCTCGATTTGCTGCGCTCCGAGGGGTTGGGCGAGCATCAACATCAGAGCGACGAGAGGAAGAAGCGCAGGCAATAACCGCATAGTGACTGCATTGTAGGAGACGCACGCACGCCAGTGCTACCGCCAGAACCGGATCGGGGGTAGAATGCGAGGTCGCGTGTCGAAGAGATGGAGGGTGTAATGCGCAGTCGAGTCGCCGCGTGCATGGGTGTTTTCACGGTCGCGCTCGTTTGGGTGACTCCGGCGGCGCTCGCGCAGCAAACAGGGGCCGACATTCCCCGGACGTCGGATGGTCGGCCAGATCTTTCAGGCATCTATGACACCGCCACGCTGACTCCCCTCCAGCGCCCCGAACGCTACGGCAACACACTGTTCCTGACCGAGGAAGAAGCGGCGGCAATCGAAGAACGGGAGCCTCAAGCCATCGCGGAGGCGTTCGATATCCCGACCGAGCGAAACGACACCACCGCGGTACCGGATGAAGCCCCCCCGGTAGGAGGTGACGGCTCCAGCGGCGCAGCGGGGAATGTCGGCGGCTACAATACCTTCTGGATGGACCGCGGGACGGCGGCGTTTCAGATCGACGGGCGATTCCGGACGTCGATCATCGTCGATCCGCCAGACGGACGACGTCCGCCCTTGACACCATCGGCCCAAG
>JAPUKT010000070.1 GCA_027295555.1 Deltaproteobacteria bacterium | reverse complement strand
CCGAGAAGTTGTATCGCTTCATGACGCCGGTGAAACCGCGGCCCTTGCTGGTGCCAGAGACGTCGACGAACTGACCTTCCTGGAAGATATCCGCCACGCCGAGCTTCTGACCCACCTCGAAGCGCTCGAGAAGCTCGGCGTCGACGCGAAACTCCCGCACCACGCGCGCAGCCTCGACGCCGGCCTTTTTGAAAGCGCCGGCTTCGGGCTTGGTCACGAGCTTTGCGCGTCGCTCGCCGAAGCCGAGTCGCAGGGCGGCGTAGCCGTCTTTTTCAGGGGTGCGCTTCCCCACCACGACGCAAGGCCCCGCCTTGATTGCGGTGACGCGTCGCACCTCCCCGTCATCGAGGAAGATTTGGGTATTGCCAAGCTTGGTGCCGATGAGGCCGGGATTCGTATTCACAGGTCTGCTCCCCTGAGAAAAGGGCCGCAAAGATAGTGAGGGGCGGGGGCGAGTCAAGGCGGATGGTTTCGGTGGCCCCAATCGGGACTACTCGGCGATTCCGAACACCCGAAGCGCGTTCTGATAGGTCTGCTCGGCCAGCGCCTCTGGATCCTCGCCTCGAAGCTGTGCAATCCGGGCTGCGGTGTGCGCCACATACGCGGGTTCATTACGCTTTCCGCGCTTCGGGATCGGCGCCAGATAGGGCGCGTCGGTCTCGACCAACAGGGAATCGGCAGGCTGTCGGCGTGCTGCCTCCTGGACCTCGACGGCGTTCTTGAAGGTGACGATGCCGCTGAATGAGGACACGAAGCCCAGATCGAGGGCGGCCGCGGCGAAGGCGTGGTCTTCGCTGAAGCAATGGATGATACCCCCAACGTCCTTCGCGGACTCCTCTCGGAGAATCCGCAGCGTGTCGACCGGGGCGGACCGGGTGTGGATGACCAAGGGCTTCTTCAGCTCCTTGCCGATCGCGATCTGCGCGCGGAACGCGGCTTCCTGGGCAAGGTGGGACGAGTGGTCGTAGTGAAAGTCGAGCCCCGTCTCGCCGATCGCGACGACCGATGCGTCCTTGCCGGCTTCGAGAATGGCATCACGGAGCTCCGGTGTGAGGTGCTTCGCATCGTGCGGATGCACGCCCACCGTCGCGGTGATTCGATCGGAATGTTGGTGGGCGAGCTTCACCGCTGAGGTCACCGACTCGACGTCGTTCGCGCATCCGATCGCGGTGATCCGTCGAACGCCTGCCTCCGTGGCGCGGACGAGCACGTCGTCGAGCTCTTCGTAGAGTCGTGGGTCGTCGAGGTGGCAGTGGGTGTCGAACAGCATGGGAGAGAGCGCTATGCAGAGTGATTCGCCTGGCGCATGGAGGCAAGCAAGGCTCGAGCCTCGGTGCTCTGCAGTGCCAGCTGTTCGAGCGTCGCTTCGTAGACCGGCCGCTCGGTGTCACTGCTTCGCCCTAGAGCCCTCGCGAGGTCGGGAAGCAGGGAAATGAGCCCAAGCTCCCCGACGAGCTGGACGGCATATTGGCGCGCTTCGATCCGCCAGCTTCGAACGATCTTCTGGATCACCTGAGCGCCGAGGGGATCGCCGAGCCTGACAAGCGCACGCGCGGCCGCGGCCCGCAAGATGGGGGAACGAAACCTGTGGCGCGCCAGCGTCGCCAGGTCTCCCAGCGATGCGTGGTCTTCGAGGTTGCCGAGGCTGATCGCCGCGTCGAATGCCCGGTCGGTATTGGCGAGCGCGGCCCTCAACATCGATGCGCCACGTGAGTCGCCGAGCGCCGCAAGTGCAGTAGCGGCAGCAAATCGAACGGGATCCGAAGGGTCCTCGAGTAGGGCGGCTATTTCTTCCACGTGGCCCTCCCCGCTGAGCTCCCCCATGCACTCGACCGCGAGGAGCCGTACCTCGTCATCGACGTCGTTCAACCCGATCAAAAGTCGTTCGGGCCGAGCATTGCCGAACCGCGACAACGTCCAGATCGCCGAAAAACGCATCTCGGGCCGGTCGTCTTCGAGGAGAGCCTCGATCGTCGCGGCGCTTTCGTTTGGCGCTACCCGGCCTGCCGCGAGCACGGCAGCCTGCCGCGCACCGAGATGCGCGTCGCCGAACGCTTCGAGTAGCTGGGGGAGGGCTTCGCGTGCGCCGAGCTCGCCGATCGCCTCGTATGCGGCCTCGCGTACGGCTCCCACCGGATCGGTTGCTAGCGTCAACAGACCCTCGATGGCTTCCTCACGCCGCTCGGGCAGCGGTTCTCCGAGTCGCTCCGCTGCTGAGATGCGGAAGCGCGGGTTCTGTGCGCGAACGTCCCGAAGGGCGGCCTCGAACGTGGGCGCAAGAGGAGGAATCACTTCGCGCGCAACCCGGGCTGAGGCTCTTTGTCGACGCCGAGACGCTCCAGGATCGAACGTTCCTGACTTTCGTCGAAGCGGGGAAACAACAGACCCGCGGTGCGAGTCTCGATCCCGGGCCCCAAGCCGCCCCAGGCGCTCGGCCAGAGGTCGACGCCCACGGTGGGCAGGAGTGGCGGCAAGCCGAGCTGGGAGCGGAGCTCGTTGCACTTGTTGGGCATGACCGGAAACAACATGATCGAGAGCCAGCGCAGGGTTTCGAGCACCGTGTAGCAAACCTGTTCGAGGCGTTGCTGCTCGCCTTGCTTGGCGAGCTTCCAGGGCTCAGTCGTGTCGACGTACTTGTTGGCCGCCGAGACCAACTCCCAAGTCGTGTCGAGCGCTCGGTGAAAGGCCAGCGCTTCGAGGTGCCGCGCAGCATCGCAAGCAGACGCCTTCGCCTTGTCTATCAAGTGCCTGTCAGCTTCTTCGAGCGCATCGAGACGCAGCCTCGGCACCCGTCCGCCGAGGTTCTTCTTGACGATGCTCGCGACGATCCGGTTTATCAGGTTGCCGAGCCCATTCGCGAGCTCGCCATTGTATCGGTTGAGCAGATTTCGATGGCTGAAGTCGCCGTCCTGACCGAAACCCACCTCGCGCATGAAGTAGTAGCGAAGCACGTCGGCTCCGAACGCCTCGACCAAGGGCCCTGGCGGAAGGAAGTTGCCGAGCGACTTCGACATCTTCTCGCCGTTGACCGTCAGCCACCCGTGAGCCCAGATTTGGCTCGGCACACGAACCCCTGCGCTGAGCAAGAACGCCGGCCAGTACACCGCGTGAAAGCGAAGAATGTCTTTGCCGACGATGTGCGTAATCGTTTCGGCCGAGGTCCAGAACTCGTCGTAGAGCGGCGCTATCCCTTTCGGGGCCGGCCCCCCGAGCGCGCTGATGTAATTGGTCAAGGCGTCGAGCCAGACGTAGACGACGTGCTCGGGATCGTTTGCCACCGGCACGCCCCAGCGAAAGCTGGTTCGCGAGATCGACAGGTCCCGAAGCCCTTCTTTGACGAATGATTTCACCTCGTTGAAGCGCGCATCCGGCTGCACGAAGTCGGGGTGCGCCTCGAAGAAGTCGAGCAAGGGCTGTGTGTACTTGCTCAGACGAAAAAAGTAGCTCCGCTCCTTGATCCGCTCGACGGGTTTTTGATGGATGGGGCAAAGATTGCCTTCAAGTAACTCTTTTTCGGTCTTGAAGGACTCGCACCCGACGCAGTACCAATCCTCGTAATCGTCGAGATAAATGTCGCCCTTGTCCTCCATCATTTTCCAAAGCGTCTGAACGCTTTCGCGATGCTCGGCGGACGTCGTGCGGATGAACCCGTCATGCGCACAGTCGAGCTCTTCCCAGGTCGAACGAAACGGCGTCGCCATGCGGTCGACGAAATCTTGCGGCGCCAAGTTCTCTTCCTTGGCGCGTCGCTCGATTTTGAGGCCATACTCGTCGAGGCCCGTCAGGAAGTACGTGGGATGTCCCCGGAGGCGCTGGTAGCGCGACACGACGTCGGCGGCGACCGTCGAGTAAGCGTGTCCGATGTGCGGTTGATCGTTGACGTAGTAGATCGGCGTGGTGACGTAATATGGACGAGCCATTCTGCGCCCGAGATTAGCCAAATTCGGCGGAGGTGCCACTACCGGAGGCCTCGGAGACCAAACAGCAGCGAGTCGAGCGCGACCTGTCGATTGGCGTTCTGACGCATGGAGTCGATGCACTCGTGAATCAGCAAGACCCGAGCCGCGGCCGCGCTAGGATCGATGAAGGCAGCCCTTCGCGGGAGCTCCTCGCCGCGCCCCGAGAATGCGAGGTCCTTGGCGTCTGCCCCGAGGGACGTTATTGCGAGGTCGCGATAGAAGCTTTGCATCGCCAGGAGAGCGAGCTCGAGGTCGTCGCGACGGCTGAGGTGCTCGGCCAGATCGACGAGCGTCCCCGGGCCTGATCCGTGGAGCGCTTCGTCGACGGAAAAGACCAGGTCGGTCAGCCCTTCCACCGTGCCATCGCGCGCTAAGGCGAGTGCGACATCGGCTCGGCCTGCGCTCAACGCGATTGCCGGAGCGATCGACGCCTCGGGGAGCTCCTCTGCCGAAAGAATCTCACGAAGGACGACCGTGGGAAGGCGGCCAAAGCGAAGCCGCCGGCACCGAGACCGAATCGTCGACAGCAGCGAGTTGGGCCGCTCGGACGTCAAGATGAAATGCACGTTGGGTCGCGGCTCTTCCAACGTCTTCAAAAGCGCGTTCGCCGCTTCCGGCTGGAACTCGGGGAATGACACGTCGGCTTCTGGGAAGATGAAAAAGGTCGACTCGGCTTCGAAAGGCGCGAACCGTGAGAGCGGTAGGATCTCGTTGCGCAGAACCTCGACCTGGATGTTGCGCTTGCCTTCGTCTCGAGGTCGAAACACGCGCACGTCGGGATGGGTGCCAGTTTTGATGCGGTCGACGATGTGCGGATCACCGCCCGATAGCACATCGGTGGCAAACGCGGTTGCGGTGAGCTCTTTACCGACGCCGCTCGGCCCGTCGAACAGATAGGACGAAGCGATTCGCCTGAGCTCGTGTGCACGCCGAAGTGTCCGAATCGCGGCGTCTTGCGCCCTCACGGCGTCGAGCGCGCTCACTTCGCCTCGGTCCCCGAGGTGAATATCGAAATGGCGATCGTCTGAATGGCGTCGACCACCTCGTCTGGGGATAGGGCGTCGGGGTCGACGAAGGCTTGCATGACGAGCCCGTCGAGCATGCCGATCACGATGCGAGGCAGCAGGTCGAGCGGGATCCGCGGCTCGAGCCCTAGGGAGATGAGATGTTCCTCCAGGTAGTCTCGAATCTGCCGGGCACCGAGCTCGTAAAACTCCGCTAGCTTGGGCCGCAACGACTCGTCGTAGAGACTCAACGCCAGCAGGTCTGCCACGACGAGAGCCTCATCGGTGCGCTGCGCGCGCGTCGCCCAAAGCTCTTCGAGTGATTTCCGGAGCGCCTCGAAGGGATTCTCCGAAGGCGACCACGCTTCGACCGTCCTTGCCTGGACCACGTTGCACGCAGTTTCCAAGACCGCGTGGATCAACGCCTCCTTGGTCGGGTAGTGGTAGTGCAGAGCCCCCTTGCTCATGCCGGCTTCCTTGGCGATCTCGAGCAAGGTCGTTCGCGCGTACCCCTGTCGCGCCAGCACGCGGATCGCCGCTTCGATGATCTGCTGGGAGCTGATCGCGCTTTTCGCGTACGCCATCCAAGCGCGACCATGACGCCTGCTCCCGGGGCTCGTCAACCGCCTTGATGACCCGGCATGAATCCCCGATTGTGCTAAGAGCCGGCGGGTGAGTGAACCTGGCCATTCGTTGCCCCGGTT
>JAPUKT010000007.1 GCA_027295555.1 Deltaproteobacteria bacterium | reverse complement strand
TCATCTGGCTGCCGACGTGGTGGATCCGTCGACTGGAGAAGTGCTAGCCGAGAAGGGCGCGCGTTTCGATGCCAAGCTGTTCGAGTCGCTCGCTAAACAGAGCATCCGCGACGCCCAAGTGTACACCGGCGGCGCGCGGGGTGAGTCGCCCCTCATCAAGAACACGCTGGCAAAAGACCCGACGCACAGCGAGTCAGAGGCGCTTTATGCCATCTACTCGTTGCTCCGGCCCGGCGACGCTCCGAACCTGAGGACCGCCCGCGCAGCCATCGAGCGCCTGTTCTTCAACCCGAAGCGTTACGATCTGGGGCGGGTAGGTCGCTACAAGATCAACCAGCGCCTGAAAGATGTGATGCGGCTGCTCGGCTTAGAGCAGCCGCCAAGCGACCTGACCATCCTGACCGTCCAGGACTTCATCGCGATCGTGCGCTACCTAATCGAGTTGCACGAAGGTCGCGGGAACGTTGATGACATTGATCACCTCGGGAACCGCCGCGTCCGTTCTGTCGGCGAGTTGATTGCCAACCAGTTCTCGGTTGGCTTGTCGCGCATGGCTCGCCTGGTTCGCGAGCGTATGTCCATCGCCAGCGATCCAGAACAGATCAACATCGACGATCTCGTGAACGCCCGAACCGTGAGCGCCGTGATTCAGTCGTTCTTCGGTTCGTCACAGCTTAGCCAGTTCATGGACCAAACGAACCCGCTGGCGGAGCTGACGCACAAGCGGCGCCTCTCGGCGCTGGGGCCAGGCGGCTTGACGCGTGAGCGCGCTGGCTTCGAGGTTCGCGACGTCCATTATTCTCACTACGGGCGTATGTGCCCGATCGAAACGCCGGAGGGTCCGAATATCGGGCTCATCACGAGTCTCTCCACCTTTGCACGGATCAACGACCTCGGATTCATCGAGACACCGTACCGCAAAGTCGAAAAAGGACGCGTCACCGGCGAGATGATCTGGTTGACGGCAAGCGAAGAAGAAGAGTTCGCCGTCGCGCAGGCCAACGCCGTGCTGAATCCCGACGACACCTTCAAGGACGCGCTGGTCCTTTGCCGGCAACGCGATGACTATCCACTGTTGCCGCCTCAGCACATCGACTATATGGACGTCTCGCCGGACCAGTTGGTTGCCGTGTCGCCGGCGCTCATCCCCTTCCTGGAACACGACGACGCGAACCGCGCCCTGATGGGATCGAACATGCAGCGCCAGGCCGTGCCGCTGCTCTTCCCACGGCGTCCCTTTGTCGGCACGGGACTGGAAGCGAAGGTGGCCCGGGACTCGGCCGCCGTGGTCGTCGCCAAGCGCGGTGGCAAGGTGGCCCAGGTCAGGGCCGACGAGATACTCATCGATACGGGCCTGGACAAGCCCGACGACCAGCCGCTGGCGAAGCTCAGCCAGTTCGATCGCTACCAGCTCAAGAAGTTCTGGCGTACCAACCAGGATACCGCGATCAACCAGCGACCGACCGTCAACGTGGGAGAGATAATCAGCGCTGGCGATATCATCGCCGATGGCGCTTCGACCGATCGAGGCGAGCTTGCGCTGGGACAGGACCTCACGGTCGCGTTCATGCCATGGTATGGGCACAATTTCGAGGATGCCATCGTGATCAGCGAGCGCCTCGTAAAAGATGACCTGTACACCTCCATCCATATCCAGGAGCTCGAGCTCCACGTCCGCGACACGAAACGCGGCATGGAGGAGATCACACACGAGATACCGAACGTTTCCGAGGAAGCGCTCACGGACCTGGATGAGCGAGGCATCGTTCGCGTCGGCGCCTACGTAAAGCCGAACGATATCCTCGTCGGCAAGATCACGCCCAAGGGAGAGACAGAGCTTTCGCCGGAAGAGAAGCTGCTCACCGCGATCTTCGGTGAGAAAGCAAAGGATGTGAAGGACAGTTCGCTCCGCGTGCCGCCGGGAATGGCAGGAACCGTGATCGACGTAAAGATCTTCTCGCGACGCATCGATGATGCGATGCTCGAGAAAGAGCACGGCGAGAAGATCGGAAGTCTGCGCGAGCTTGAGCGCGATGAGATCGCTCGCATCACGGAAGTCCGCAACGAAGAGCTGCGTGAGCTGCTCACCGGCCAGACCGCGCAGCTGTTCCTCAAACGGGGAACAATCGAGCCTTTCTTCAAGGAAGGAAAGAAGCTCGATGCCAAAGTGGTTAAAGAGCTCGAGTTCTCGAAGATCGACTTGACCGCGATCAAGGTGAAAGATCAGAAAGCCAACGACAGGCTGCGTCACATTCTCGAAGAGGCTCGGCAGCTCATCGAACGGGTCCGTGAGAAGACGGAGATATCCATCGATAAGGTACTGCAGCCGGACGAGCTCTCGCCCGGGGTCGTACAGCTTGTGAAAGTCTATGTCGCCGAACGGCGCAAGATCTCGGTCGGAGACAAGGTCGCGGGGCGCCACGGCAACAAAGGCGTCATCGCCAGAATCGTCCCGGAGGAGGATATGCCGTTCCTCCCCGATGGCACTCCAGTGGATATCGTACTGAACCCTCTGGGCGTGCCGAGCCGAATGAATGTCGGGCAGGTTCTCGAGACGCACCTCGGCTGGTGTGCCAACATCCTCGGTTTCGAGGCGAAGACGCCGGTGTTCCACGGCGCATCGGAAGATGAGATCGGTGTGCTCCTCAAGCTGGCCACTGTACGCTGGGCCCACGATTCTTTGCGCATCAGTGGCGTGGGGCCGCCTGAGTTCGGGGTTGAGGATATCCGCGAGATCATCAAGGCTCTGCGTGAGACGACGGCTGGGGCCGGAATTAGAGGCAACGGTCACGGGAACGGAACGCGGCCATCGGGATCACCCTTGGGGCTGGGCCGGGCGCTCGATTCACTCGTCTCGGAGACGAAATCTACCAGACTGAAAGAGATTCTGGGTGGCCTGAGGGATTACCTGGTCGCAGCTTCGACCGAGCTGGCGGAGCGCAGCGGCGAATCGAGCTTGCCCAAAGCCGGGTTCGAGGGGGCTGCCAAGCTCTCGCGCCGACAGGTATTGCGCGAAGGGTTCGATGACGCAATCGAGCAGTTCATACATCGTGCTGGACTGACTCCCGCCGGCAAGATGCGGTTGCGCGATGGCCGTACCGGCGAGTTCTTCTCCATGGAAGTCACGGTTGGCAGCATCTACATAATGAAGCTCGCCCACCTGGTGGACGACAAGATCCATGCTCGTTCCATCGGCCCGTATTCGCTCGTCACTCAGCAGCCACTCGCCGGCAAAGCACAATTCGGAGGGCAACGTTTCGGCGAGATGGAGGTGTGGGCGCTGGAGGCTTATGGCGCGGCTTATACGCTGCAAGAGATGCTGACGGTGAAGTCGGACGACGTATCCGGTCGTTCGCGAGTTTACGAAGCCATAGTGAAGGGCGATAACCTGCCCGAACCGGGAATTCCGGAGAGCTTCAACGTTCTGGTTAAAGAGATGCAGGCACTGGGCCTTAGCGTCGACCTTGGCCGGAAAAATGAAGGCGTCTGAGAACGTTGACGTCCCAACGGGGAGCTGGAAGATAACAGATGATAGACTTTCCAAGGCACCGCGATAGTCGTCCGTCGAAGTTTGACTACATCCAACTGAAGATAGCATCGCCGGAGCAGATCCGGGGATTCAGCTTTGGCGAAGTGACCAAGCCGGAGACGATCAACTATCGATCGTTCAAGCCCGAGCGCGATGGCTTGTTCTGCGAGAGGATCTTTGGCCCTGTGAAGGACTGGGAGTGTCATTGCGGAAAGTTCAAGCGGATTCGCTACCGCGGTCACATCTGCGACAAGTGCGGCGTGGAGGTGACCCTTTCTAAAGTGCGGCGCGAGCGCATGGGCCACATCGAGCTCGCGGTGCCTGTAGCGCACATCTGGTTCTTCAAGACCCTGCCGTCGCAGATGGGCTACTTGCTCGGTATGACCCTGCGTGATCTCGAGAAGGTGATCTACTACGCCCAGTACGTGGTCATCGAACCGGGGAAGCAGAAGGTCGAGCCAAAGCAAATGATGGAGGAGGAAGATTACCTCGAGCTCAAGGCTGCGGCCAAAGAGGCGGGCGACGACAAGTTCCAGGCTGAGATGGGCGCCGACGCAGTCCGCGCCTTGCTCAGGCAGGTGGACGTTGACGACTTGGCCAAAGATCTCAGGCGCAAGGTTGCGACGGAGACCAGTCAGCATCGCAAGAAGCAGCACCTGAAGCGACTCAAAGTTGTGGATGCATTCCGCAACAGCGACGTAGATGCGGAGAAGCGAAACAGGCCCGAGTGGATGGTCATGGACGTCATCCCGGTCCTGCCGCCCGACCTGCGACCGTTGGTCCCACTCGACGGGGGACGCTTTGCAACCTCCGACCTCAACGACCTCGACCGTCGCGTGATCAACCGAAACAATCGGTTGAAGAAGCTGATGGAGATGAGGGCGCCAGAGGTGATCCTGCGCAACGAAAAGCGGATGCTGCAGGAAGCCGTGGACGCTCTCTTCGACAACGGGCGTCGCGGCAAGGCGATTCGGGGGCGTGGCAAGCGGCCGCTCAAAGCCCTGTCCGACATGCTCAAGGGTAAACAGGGCCGCTTCCGTCAGAACCTGCTCGGCAAGCGAGTCGACTATTCCGGCCGCTCGGTGATCGTTGTTGGGCCGGAGCTCAAATTGAACCAATGCGGGCTGCCCAAGGTGATGGCGGTGGAGCTGTTTCGCCCGTTCATCATCCATGAGCTCGAAAAGCGTGGCGAAGCTGAGACGGTGAAGCGTGCCAAGAAGATCGTCGAGAAGGGTGATGATCCACGCGTCTACGAAGTGCTCGAAGACATCATCAAGGACCATCCCGTGTTACTCAACCGGGCGCCGACCCTGCACCGCCTCGGTATACAGGCGTTCGAGCCCGTGCTGGTTGAGGGCAAGGCGATACGTATCCATCCTCTGGTGTGCGCCGCCTTCAACGCCGACTTCGACGGCGACCAGATGGCGGTCCACGTGCCGCTCTCATTCGAAGCGCAGCTCGAGTGCCGGGTGCTGATGTTGTCGGCGAACAACATCTTGAAGCCATCCGACGGCAAACCTGTAGCCACTCCGAGCCAGGACATGGTGCTCGGGATTCACTATGTGACCAAGGTCGCCAAGGAGTACGAAAAGGGATTCGAGAAAGCGCCGTGGTATTCGGCCGCCTACGAAGTCGAGCTCGCGATTGCCAACGGATGCTTCGACCGTGAAGATGGAGCCATCGACTACCATGCCCCGATCCACTTTGCCTACGCCGGTGAGTGGATCGACACCACCATTGGCCGCGTACTGTTCAATTCCATCATTCCGGACGAGCTCCGCTTCGTAAACGACGTGATGACCAAGGGCACACTCTCGAACCTGGTCTTCGATAGCTTCCGCAAGGTCGGCCTAGCCGCTACGACAGCATTCTTGGATCGGCTCAAAGACTTTGGCTTCCGTTTCGCCACCGTCGGCGGAACCTCGATTGGCATTGAGGACCTGGAGATCCCTCCGG
>JAPUKT010000069.1 GCA_027295555.1 Deltaproteobacteria bacterium | reverse complement strand
AAAACTCAATGAACGAAGTCCTCACCGTCACTCCCTTAGTTCGGCGGCCGGCGATACGTCGTCGCGCGAACGTCGACGTTGACGACCACCTCCCCCGACGGCAACTGTCGCGGCTGTGTCATTCGGATGTTCTCCATGCTGATCGCGCGATCCAGCTTGCTGACGTTGTAAAAAAACTTCCCAACCTGATGATATCGGCCCGTCAGTGCAAGGACGACGGGTATCTTCGAGTACAGCTCTTGGCGCTGCTCGGGGCGCGGCTCGACGAGCCGAATGCTGAGGCCGCTCAGCTCCGCCACCCGGTTGAGGTCCTGAAGAAAACCGGCGATCTCGGCGTTTTCAGGAAGGATACGACGATTCTGCCGATCCGCCGCTTCTCGATTGGCGAGCTCTTGCGTGAGCTCGAGGTACTGCTTCTCGCGTCGCTCGGCATCCCGAATCTGATCCTGAAGCTGTTGCTTCTGCTGTTGGGACGCCTCCAGCTGACCCAAGATACTGCCGTAGACGAGGGCGTAGTACCCGGCGCTGAGGAGCGCGAGCACGCCGACCAGTGTCAACGCCTTCGCCCAGCCCGGCAATCCAATGAACCTATCTTCGAGACTCGCCATCAGTACTTCACCCTGCAGGTAATATCGAAGCCCACCGTTCGAAGGCTAGTTTCCGCGTCGACGGTGGTGCGCGTGCGCTGCAATGTCACGTCTTCGTAGATTTCGCTCAAGGTCAGCCGTCGCAAGAACTCCGCCACGTCATCGTTGGAGCGCCCCATGCCTGCGATCTTGCACTCACGCTCGATCTCCTCGAAGCGAGTGAGCCAAAGACGCCGCACGTCCCAGGATTCGTTGTAGCCCGCGAGCGGATTGTCCTGCCGCATGCGCTGGAGCTCTTCTGGATCGATCGTCGGCCCGCCCGGATTGCTGAGCAGCTTCGAAAGCTCCATCACCGCGCGCGTGGGTCCCCGCCGTGCACGCTCCAGCTCTTGGACGACCTGCTCCAGGCGCCGGCTCTTCTCGAGGCGCCCTTCCACCTCGACAAGGCCGCTGGTCTTGACCTGAAGCTCGTTCCGTCGGGCCTCGAGCGTCTTGTTTTCTTCCGCGATGGTCTCCAGATCGGCGCTTTGCACGAAGTACAAGACCCCGAGAACCGCGAGCCAAACCACGATGGCGCCGCCGTACACGGCGCCCCAGGCACTAAGACTGAGGTCGGAGGAAGGCAGCGCCGACGGCGCGACGCGTCGAGCCCGCTTCCTCCTGTCGGTGGGCAGCAGATTAATGCGAATCATCAGTGTCGCTCCCGCTCTTTGCGCAACGCCAAGCCGATGCTGACGACCGCCTGCGACGCCCGGCCCTGCAAGTCTGCTACCGCCCGTTCATCGACCTCCGCAAAGCGTGTCGGGTCGAGCACTTCGACAGGCACCTGCGACCGCCCTTCGAGGATGTCGAGCAGTGCTTGGATGTTCGCGGTGCCGCCCGAAACGTAAACGCGACTGAGTTCGCGGTCTCCGCTGGTGGCGAGATAGAAGTCGAGCGACCGTTGAATCTCGCCCGCGAGCTGCTCGATAGCCTGGTTCACGATCTCCGCTACCTCGCGCGGCACGATCCCGCGCCCTTCCCCTCCGCACTTGTAGGACTCGGCCTCGTCGCGATTAATCCCCAATTGTCTCTGAATTTCCTCGGTGACCGTGTTGCCGCCGTTCGCGATGTCGCGCGTGAACGCGCTGGTTCCATCCGAGAGGATATTGACGGTGGTCGTCGCGGCGCCGACGTGGGCAAGAACGATGGTCTCGTCAGGCTTGGCGACGCCGTAGCCCGTTTCGTACACGTTCTGGACCGTGAAAGCATCGAGGTCGACAACCATCGGACGAAGTCGAGCTTCCATCGCTAAGTTGGTGAGATCCGTGATCTCCTCCTTCTTTGCAGCCACGAGAAGGACGTCCATTTGGCCGTGGTCGGTGCGCTCGTGCAGCACCTCATAGTCCACGTGCACCTCCTCGAGATCAAACGGGATATGCTGCTCAGCTTCCCAGTTGATCTGCTCCTCAAGCTCGCCTGCCGTCATGAGCGGCATAGTGATCTTCTTGATGATGACGCTGTGCCCGCTCGCGCGGAGCGCAATATTGCGCCGCTTCGAACGAGCGAAAAGCTTCTCGAGCCCCTCCACGACTGCGCTGGAGTTGATGATGTGCCCGTCGACGATGGTCTCGGCAGGCAACGGGTGGAAGCCGAACCGTGTGATGGTCCTCGCTCCCTTACGCCCCTCTTTGATTTCGCAGACTTTAATCGAGCTCGAACCGATGTCGACTCCGATTAAGTTCTTCCCCTCCGACGACATGTAGGCGCGTTATTCCTCCTCACCGAACACGCGTACTCGGTCGGCGAGCCTGAGACCCAAAGCTTCGAGAATCTTTCGTTTTGTGTCCATTCGACATCCAAAACCCTTCTCGACGCGATCAATCGTCAACACCGATAGGTTCGCGCGACGAGCCAACTCAGCCTTGGACATCATGCGTTCGATGCGAATCTTGCGAACATTATTGGGCTTGTTGCCACTTTTCTTGGTCGCTTTGGACTTCGTCGCCTCATCGTCATCATGCGCCGAAGACACGGCACCACCCACCGTTTCCGGTTTCGGCATCGCTTCGTGTGCCTCGGGGTCGTGACTCATTGGCTTGGCTCGTCGAAGGTCGGAAAGGCACCTGCGGGTCCTTTACAACGCTATGACCGAAGCATAGTAGGGTCAAGCAAGTTTGAAAAATTTAGAATTAAGTTATGTGCTAATTACACATAATTTATACGTATCTTGGCTACGGAACGCAGACATCCGCGATCGTCTCACACTGCTTGTGCTCGACGCGCGAACCCACCGGTTGTCAACGAACGAAGACGTCGGAATTGATGGTGGCAACGCCAGACGGTAATGGCAAAAAAACCGATTGCTTGCCCCACCCGGCCACTCATCAATACTCGCCGGGTCGTGATGAGCTCGATTGGGGTGTGGCGTGCCGTCACTGTGGTTTTCTTAGTCCTCTTGCTGAACGCACCGGCCCAGGCACAGCGGAAGCACACCGTGCAACAGGGCCAGACGCTCGGAGCCATCGCGAAGCGCTACCGGGTCTCGGTCATCAACCTCGCCGCAGCGAATCGAATCAAGAAGACCGCCAATCTTCGGGTCGGGCAGGTTCTGCGGATCCCACCCAAGGGCGTCATCTTCGTCTACCCAGGACAAACGCTGATCGGCATTGCGAAGGCCAACAAGGTAAGCCTCAAGGCGCTGGCCAGGGCCAACCGTCTCAAACCCGATTCGACCCTGCGTATAGGGCAACGACTCGAGCTGCCCGGATACAGCGCAGGAGCCAAGGCAGCCAAAGAGCAAAACGCGAAGCTCAATGGACTCGTCACGTTGGAGCGTCCCGTAAACAAGGAGCGTCTGCGCGTCCGTCTATTCGACAGGAACGGCAGGATCGATCCCAAAGCCCGTGCGCGCCTCGCGCGCTTTCTGCGGGATCGAGAGACCAGCGACGTGAAGCGCCCGAACGTCCGGATCATGCGGGTGCTCGCCTTCCTGACCGACTACTTCAATGGACGCACGATCATGGTGGTGAGCGCCTACCGGTCGCCCGTCAACGGTGGCAGCAAGTCGAGCAGGCACGCGACGGGCCAGGCGATCGATATCCGCATCGAGGGCGTACCGAACGAAGTGCTGCGCGACTACTGCCTGACGTTGAGCAAAGTGGGTGTCGGCTACTATCCGCGAAGCAGCTTCATCCACATCGACGTTCGTCCAGATGCGTCCTATTGGGTGGATTGGTCCCGCCCCGGGGAGCCACCGCTCTATCTGCCTCCAGGACAGATGCCCGAACAGTACGACGCGGGCGTCCCTACGGCAGTCTCGCCTCGGTAGGGTTCAGCGAAGGTCCCGCCCCACCACCCCACCTATCGCTATCGCCTAGGGAGCTCGATGTTGTGCTCCTTGAGTCGTCGGTAGAAGGTCCGCCGCGCCATGCCAAGCGCCCGCGCCGCCTTTGCGCGATTCCAGCCGTGCGCATTCAGCGTGGTGAGGATGCGGTTCCGTTCGGTATCCTTGAAGTCGCGATAGTTGTCCAGCACGGGTCTCGGCTCGGCGACCCCACGCCCCGCGTCGATGGCCAGCTCGTCCGCCTCGATCGCGTCTCCAGTGGCAAAGACCGTGGCATTCACCAGCAGGTGCTCGAGCTCCCGCACGTTTCCGGGAAAATCGTGCGCACACAAGCGTTGCAAGGCGGTGCGGCTGAGGATCTTCTTGGGCTCGCCGCGTTCCTCGGCGATGCGACCCAGAAAGTACTCGCAAAGCGAGGGGATGTCTTCTCGACGGTCGCGAAGCGGGGGCAGCGGAAGCTCGACGACCGCAAGTCGGTAGTAGAGGTCCTCGCGCATCGTGCCTTCGGCGATCAGGTCGGAAAGTGGCCTCTTGCAAGCGGTCACCAGCCTAACGTCGATCGGCTTTTCTTCCGACGCCCCCACCGGTCGCACGCGTTGCTCCTGCAGGACCCGAAGCAGGTCAAGCTGCATCCGCGGCGGCATGTCCGCAATCTCGTCCATGAACAGCGTCCCCCCATGCGCCTGCACGAAGACGCCTTCGCGGGCGTGGGTTGCCCCTGTAAACGCACCCGCGACGTGCCCAAAGAGCTCGCTTTCGAGAAGGCCATCGGGAATGGCGCCGCAGTTCACGGATACGAACGGCTGATCGGCGCGCGTGCTGCTCTTGTGAATCGCCTGCGCGACGAGCTCCTTGCCCGTTCCACTCTCGCCGGTGACGACGACCGGCACGTCACTGGTCGCCACACGGTCGAGCACGTCGTAGACCTCGCGCATCCCATCACTGGTGCCGATCAGGCCCCAGCGCTTGCCCATCGACTTCGACGCCTGGAGGCGTGCGATTTCCCGTCGCGTTTGCTGGAGAGCCTCCGCTTGACCCTGTATACGCTGCCCCAGGTGTTCGTTGGCCGAACGCAGCGCCTCGTTGGTTCGTTCGAGGTCCCGCTTTTGAAGCTCGATCTGCTCGAAAAGCCGGGACGTCTCGATCGCAATGGCCGCCTGATCCGCGTATGCACGCAGGAGCGAGAGGTCAGTGCCCGAGAAGCGACCACTCATGCTCCGGTGCTCGAGATAGAGCACGCCCCAGGTGCGGCCACGAGACTGGATCGGCAGGCATGCAACCGACTTCAACATGAGTTGGTGCACCGACAGGTAGTCTTGAACGCGCGTGTCGTGCGCCGCGTCCACCGTGACGACCGGATCACCATCGATGAGGACTGTCTCCGCTATTGACCGGCTGAACGCGGCGATCTGCGGACCCAGTTGATTCTCCGCGCTTCGGATCGTGGCCGCTTCGAGCGCTCCATTCTCATCGACGAGCAGCACGAACCCACGCTCGGCACCGCTCAACGACACCGCTCCGTCGGTGATCAGCGCGAGCAATTTCGTGAGGTCTCGCTCACTGGCCAGCTGGCGAAGATTGGCAAGCAAAGGAGAAAGACCCGACGCGGACGAAACGACGAGTTTGGGCTTCTTTCGTTTCGAGGCCTTGCGAATGGCGTCACGTCTCGAATCACACCAGAACCCTGACCGGAGCGGCGGTGGAAGCGAGGTCGCCATATCGTCCCACAGCTCGACGGCGCGCACAGCTGCACTACGCGCCTCTTCTTCGTTCCCGCGCGCCGTGTGAAGCATGCTGATGTCGGCCCACGCGTCGGCCAACAGGCGTACCGCGCCCTGCGTCTGCGCCCCCTCGACGACCAACGACGCCTCCTCCAGCGCGCTTTCCGAGAGCCGGCCCCTGAGCAGCGCACGTTCCAACTTGGGGATCCTCGTGTCGTCAGCCAGCTCGTCGAGCAAGCCTAGCGCCTCTTCGGGCCGACCGGACTCGATTTGCGCACGAGCCGCGAGAAGTGTCGCGCGAGATCCGAGCCGGTCATCGGCGCAAGCCTCCAATGCCCAGCGCGCGACCGCTTCCCAGTCCCCGCGTGATGCGGCAACTCGGGCGCGCACCATCGAGGCCGCAGGGCCCGTCTTTGCCACCCCGGTGAGCAGGCTCAGCGCCGCCTCCTCGTTTCCGCAAAAGGCCTGGAGCTCGGCGCGTAGGAGTTGGCGCAGGTGTGCCTCGGCGGCGATCTGATCGCCCTCCCACATCAGTTGGAAGGCGGCCCCCAATGCACCTTCCTCGACCCGGCACCAGACGAGCGCGGCCTCGACCGCGGCACGCTCGGCTTCGTCCCCCTGCCCTGACGACTCCACGAGCGCGTCGGATAGCTCAGTCAGGCCCTGGTCGGCACGATCTGACACAACCGCATAGTAGCAGATCTTCAGTCAGCGAGGAGATCGATAATCATGACACCGCGGTCGGACTCTTTGTCGCGCTCGGGCACTGGCGCCCCTTCTCGGGCCGGGATCGGCAACTCGAGCTGAGGACTCCGGCGCTTGGCCTGCTCCTCTTCCTCACGCTGACGGATTTGGTCGATGATGAAGCCTGGAAGCATTGGAATCCTCTTATTCTTAACGTAGGTCAATCCAGGGGCCCCACCAATATAATAACGCCTTCTCCAATGACAACGGGTGTGACACAACAGGAGCTGACGTGCCTTCTTGCTGTCAAAACCTCTATGATCTTCCAGAGTTGACCCGATGAGTGACCCCGAGGGCGCATCACCGGACGCCAGGGATCTCCTA
This sequence comes from Deltaproteobacteria bacterium, assembly GCA_027295555.1. Taxonomy (GTDB): domain Bacteria; phylum Myxococcota_A; class Polyangia; order Polyangiales; family Houyiibacteriaceae; genus SG8-38. The sequence goes on along the minus strand of JAPUKT010000069.1, from coordinate 7,229 downwards.
CGAAAATACGACCTCCACCCCAAACGCGCCTTTTCGCAGAACTTCTTGATTCAGCCGAGGGCTGTCGCGCGGATCGCGGACGCCACCGCGGAGCTCGGGCGCGAGGTCGTCGAGCTTGGGCCGGGGCTCGGCGCGCTCACCCACGCGCTTCTTGTCCGGGGTTGCGTCGTGTCAGCGGTGGAGCTCGACCGAGACATGGTGCGCGTGCTGGTGCAGGAGTACGGCAACGAGGCGCGCTTGCAGGTCATCGAAGCCGATGCTGCCGAGTTTGACCTTCGGGGTCATGCCGCGACCCGCGGTTCGAAGCTAGTCGTCACCGGGAACCTCCCCTATCAAGCCACGGGCGCGATCCTGCGCCGGGTGGTCGAGCATCGGGATGCGGTCCTCGGCGCCGTGCTGATGGTGCAGAAGGAGGTCCGCGACCGCTTGACCGCGGAGCCCGGTCGCAAGGAATACGGTGCGTTGACGGTCTTCGCGCAGGCCGTGTTCGAGATCGAAACCGTGTGCCGCCTTCGACCTGGCTGCTTCTACCCTCCTCCCAAAGTCGAGAGCGCGGTGGTTCGCCTGCTTCCGCGGGAAGCGCCCCTGGCCGAGGAGAATAATGACTTTCGGGCGGTCGTCCGCGCCGCTTTCCAAACCCGTCGAAAGACCCTCCGCAACGCGATGCGCAACCTAGGCGACGCCGATCGAGCCGCGCGAGCGCTCCAACGGGCCGAGATCGACCCGGCAAGGCGTGGAGAAACCCTCTCGATCGCGGAGTTCGCGCGTCTCGCCGAGGAGTGGGCCTCCACGGGCTGATCCGGCTGGATTGGCGGCGCACGGAAAGGCCATGTATCGTGCGGTCCGCATGGCCGACAACCTGCCCTTACTGGAGCCTTTCACCAAACAGCACACCTATTGCACCTATTGCCCCAAGATGTGCCGCTTCTCGTGCCCCGTGTCGGTGGCGCAGTCGAGTGAGACCACCACGCCTTGGGCGAAAATGACCTCGGCCCACCATGTGAACGACGGAAACCTCGACATGAGCGAGACCGTGGCGGCCAGCTGGTACGGGTGCTCTGGATGCCTCCGCTGCCGCACCCACTGTACCCATCGAAACGAAGTGGCAGCGACGCTCTACGCGGCGCGGGCAGAAGCGGTTCAGCTGGGTCGAGCACCGAAACAAGCGATCAATGTCCTGCAGGAGCACGAGCGCCGCGCACAAAACGCTGCGCGCGCCGGGTCCCGACTATTTGCGGAGTCCACAACCGAAACCGGAGCCGAGGTGATGTACTTTCCCGGCTGCACCGCCAATGTGCTGTGCGCCGACGATGCGGTCGCAGGTTGGCGCGCGACCCAAGCGCTGGCCGACGCTCCGGTACGGGCCGTCGCCGATCGGTGTTGCGGCCTCCCGCTGCTCGAAGCGGGGGACCCGGAAGGCTTTCGGAGCGCAGCAGCCGAAGTCCTTTCCGCAATCTCGGAGGCGAGTCTCGTGGTGTTCCTCGACCCCGGCTGCCTTCATGCGCTCAAAGTCGGGAGCGTGCGTCACGACCTCACACCTCCCGCCGACCGCATGATCCATTTGAGCGAGCTCGCGGCGCGGCACATCGACCGAATCGAACCCCTCCCAAAACCCATCACCGCCCGCTATCACGACCCGTGCCGGCTCGGGCGTGGGCTGGGTGTATACGAGGCCCCACGACGGGTGCTCGCCAAGATTCTCGGGAATGAGGTCGAGGAGTTCCATCAAAATCGTGACGACAGCATCTGCGCCGGCGCAGGCGGCCAGTTGCCGCGCACCGATCCGGAAACCGCTGCGGCAATCGCGAAGGACCGCCTCGCGCAGCACGCTTGGGTCGGAGGCGGGACGATCGTGACCGCGTGCCCCGGGTCGGCACGACAACTCAGCGAGAACGGCAGCGATACGGTCCTGTCGTTTGCATCGCTACTCGCGGAAAGCTGTCGGGGGAATCGTTGATCTTTCGAAATGCCAGTGCCTACGCGGCGCTGATCGTTCTCGTCAGTTGCGCTCCAAAGGGAGTGCAGAGTCCGGTGGAGAAGGCGCTGCCGGTCGAAATCGAACACGCCCGCACGCTCGTGTCGAATGGGGACGTGGCCGGGGGACGCAACGCCTACGAGAGCTTCATCATCTCGCATCCCGGGACCGTCGAGGCCGATCTTGCCCGACTCGAGCTCGGCATCTTGGAGGCGGCGAGCTCCGGTTGCGCGCGCGCAACCCTGCACTTCCAGCAGGCTCAGGATAGCCCAGACCGAGCGATCGCATTGCGCGCTTCGCTTCGATACGCGGCGTGCCAACTGGATTCGAAACAGCCAGACGAGGCCCTCGAAACACTCGATCCCCTGGCTGGTGAGCGGTTCGCCGATGCGGAGCAGGAGTTGCTTTGGAAGACCGCGGTAGGAGCATCCGAACAGACACTCAATGCCCCGCTCGCGCTCCACGTCATGGACGCCCTGCTCGAAAAGGGCGGCACGCCCCCGGACCCCGAACGCGCGAGCGCCGCAATCGACGTGCTGGTCATGAAGCTGGCCATCGAGCAGGCGGCGGTCCTGTTTGACGAGCTTCGTCTCGGCGCCGCCCCGCAGCTCGCGGTCGCCCGCCGAATGCTCGAGCACGGCCTCGAAACGCAAGACGCCGATCTCGTCGCCATGTCGACCGACGCACTCCGGCAGAGCACGGCGGTGGAAGACCCGGAGGTGCGCATGCTCGTGGCCCGAGGCGACGAGTTCCTGCACGGCAACCCGTATCTGCTCGGGGCGCTATTGCCACTGAGTGGCCGCGGCCGTGAGGTCGGTCGTCAGTTGCTTCAGGGAATGCAACTCGCTGCGCTCCACGAGGGCGGCCCTGAGCTAATCGTCGAGGACACCGCGGGAGATCCGTCGAACACGACCGCCGCGGTGGAGTCGCTGATCGGCGACCAACGGGTGGTGGCCGTCTTGGGCCCCGTCGGCACGCGAACGATCGCTGCAGCCGCCGAGTCGACGCGACGCGCAGGCGTACCGCTCCTGACCTTCTCGGCTGCCGAAGGCGCGACCGGCGAGGGCGATCAAGTCTTCCGCTTCCTCTACAGCCCACGCGACGAGGTTCGAGCGTTGGTCCGCAAGGCGCGGGCGCGTGGCGCCTCCCGATACGTGATTCTGCATCCGGACCACGGCTACGGCCGGATGCTTCGACGGACCTTCGATGAAGAGGTAGCCGCTGCTGGGGGAAGCACATGCGAGGGTGTCGCCTATCCACCGGGAACTCGATCGTTTGTCGACTATGTCAAGGCGCTCCTCGAGGAAGAATGTAACGTGGTGCTGCTCGCCGATGTCGCGGAGCAAGTCGCATCGATCGCGCCGACGTTCGCGGCGGAGGACGCCTGGAGCGCGCGCGCAGGCCGCCTCCCAGGACACGCCGAACGCGAGGTTCACTTCCTACTACCGAGCCCGAGTTGGTCGTCGAAGCTACTGGCGCGCGCATCCCGATACCTGCAAGGCGCGCTGGTCGTCGTGCCCTTCTATGGCGAGTCGGAAGCTCCTACGAACGTTGATTTTCGAAAAGCCTACGAGGAACGTTACGGGCGCCCCCCCGAGACTTTCGCCGCCTACGGCTACGATGCCTACCGGATGATTTCGGCGACGCTCCGTCAGGGGTACCAGACTCGCGAGGCGCTCGCCGAAGCGCTCCGTGCCGGCACCGGGGTGACTGCGGTGACCTCGATGGATCGGTTTTCCCCGGAACGGACCCCCGCGCACGCCCCCCGAGTCTACGAGGTGCGCGGGACGGTCCTCGAGCTTCAGGAGTGACCTCAGAAGTGGATCGCCCAAGCGCTTGACCTTGACCGCCACCCTTTGGCCCGTGTCGAGGTGACGCGCCTGATACCGAGTTGTGCGGCGGCTCACTCGGCACGCTTCGGAAGCTCTCGCACGGTCAGGAGGCGCTCGACGACCGCCTCGTCGTAAGTCACCAGCTCCTCGCCCTCGAGACGCTGCACGACCTCGACCAGCTTCTCGAAGCGCTCCTTGCGGCTGAGTCGTTCGCGAATCTCGTCTTCGACGTCGCGGAAGGTGCGAACCTCGCCGGGCTGAATCTCGGTGACGACGATGGCGTGCCAACCATAGGAGGTCTGGACCGGCCCTTTCACGGGCCCTAGAGTTTTTGCCTCGAACAGCGCGTCTTTATAAGGTTTTTCGATTTTGGCCTTCGTCGTGATGGGTGGAAGCTCTTCGACGACGACCGGCAGGTCTATGCCGTCGGCTGCGCCTTCGCTGTAGCGCTCGAAGACCTCTCTCGGGTCCTTCGCCCGACGCGCTTCGGCGAGAACCGAAACAGCGACCTCGCGGGCTTCCGCGGTGTCCGCTTTCACCAAGACATGCCACGACCCGCGGCGTTCGAGGGCTTGAAACTGCTCTCGATTTCGTTCGAAGTCCTCGCGGACCCGCTTGGTCGGAAGGCCTTCGGGCGTGTTCTCCTTTTCGAGGTCGTGGAGGAAGGCCCGGACCATCTTCCGATCGACCCCGCGCTCTGCCTCCGGATCCGCCGATAAGCCCGCCCTCTGCGCCTCCTGCAACAGCAACTCCTCTTCGATGAGGGCGTCGAGCGCCTTCTCGGCGCTGATCCCGTCGAGCTTCATCCGCTCTCGCACGTGCGCTGCGCCGATCGCGCGCCCCCCGACCTTCGCCACGACTTCGGCGACTACGGAGGTCTGCGTCGGCGCAGGTTGGGCTTCGTTCGTCACGCGTTCACACCCGACCGCGAGGCCCCATACCCCACATGCCCACGTGATGATGAAGGCTCGGCGCACGGCCCACCTGCCGCGGGCTTAGCCGCTTTCCTTGCGGCTCCGCAGCCGCGCTTGGACCGGAAGCGCTTCGACACGGAACATCGTCCACACCGATTGCCCTTCCTCGCGCGTGCGAAGCTCGTCGATCTTCAGCACCGCATCCGGGGAGCCGTCTTCGGCGATCTTGTCGAGCGCCATCAGGGCCGCCAGGCGAACGCCGATGTCTTCACTGCCGAGCTGACCCACCAAGGCCGCAATCGCCTGGTCGTTGCCCGCACCGTAGCGACCCAACATGTAGGCGCCCTTACGGGCAGTGCTCGGGTCAGCACTGCCGACCTTCCCCACCCAGCACGCCACCGCGGTGTCGCATTCCTCGGCGAGCGTCATCAACGGCTTGTGCTCGGCGAACTTCTCGCGGTAGCCGCCGGCCTCGGACGGATTCTCGCTTGCAATCGCGGCAGCGAGCTTGGCGGCGTCAGCCTTGTTCGCCAAAAGCGCGTAGTTCTGCGCCGCGATCAAGCGGAGCTCCGGATTGGCGTTCTTGTCGTTGAGCTGCTGCAGGATGAACGGCATGAGCTCGGCGTCGTAGGTGTGGGCCATCGCGGCGAGCAGCTGCCCCCGCATCCGCACACCCTCGTAGCCCTTCGACAGGCTCCCAAACACCTGCTTGAGCGTCGAACGCACTCGCTCACGTTGGGCGGGCGGCACCTGGAGCCGGACCAGGGCGATCGCCGCGTTGAGCTTGCGGGCGGTATCCGACGAGCTGGCCTCCTGAAGGAGTGGCTCCAATGCCTCGGAAAATCCGAGGGCGCCGAGCGCAAAGGAGGCTTCGCCGCCCGTCACCTGCCGAACGTCCATCTTGTTGGCGAGATCCGGACGGCGTGCTTTGATCGAGTCGATGTAGCTCTTGGCAATCGCGTTCGCCGTCTCGTCGTTGCCTTGCATCATCTTGAGTAGCGGCTTGAGCGAGGGGCGGCCGATCAGGATCAACGCTTCCGCAGCCACATCGTTCATCCGCAGGTCCGGACGGTTCGGCGCAAAAAGAAAAAGGCATCGGATCAACGCGGGAATCGCGGCCGGATCCCGAAGCTCGCCGAGCTGCTGGGCGGCCAGGCGGTTGATCAGGAAGTTCTGGTTCTCGTCTTGCTTGGTGGCGATGACGGTCAGAATCTCGGTCGCGCCCCGGTCGTCGAGAGAGCCAAGCGCACGGATCATCGAAACCCGCATCTTGTTGTCCGCGGTTCGCGCCCCGGTGATGCGCTCGAGCGAGCGAGCCAGCGCTTGGATCACGTTGGGTCGCTCTCCTTCGGGCACTTCCATCACTTGAAGGGTCTGCGCGGCCCGGATCGCATGGTCTTCGGAGACTTCAGTGCGCCAGTTGAGCGCGTCGAGGAGCGCCGGAAGACTTCGCCGGTCCTGCATCTCATAGAGCAAATCGAGGATGGCCAGCCCGTTGATCCGGTCCTCGGGAAACGCGAGATACGTGTCGGTCAACGGCGTGACGATCACGTCGGCGACGGCCTCTACCTCCGGATTGTTTCGATCACCGCCGTTGGCGGCGAGCGTTTGCGTGTAGACCTCCTTGAGATTGAAGATCGCATTTTCCCGCCTGACGGGATCAGCAAGCTCCCCGGCTTGCCCTTCCGGATCATCCTCGGCCGCGTGACAACCAAAACTTAGCGCTGCAACGATAACTGCAACTGTCCACCCCCTGTGGCGCATCTTCATGCTGAACCTCCCCGCGCACCCCGTTTCCCCATTCGTTACGAAGGCTTACGCGACCACAGCATGATAGCGAGCCAGGATCGCGACTGTCAAACCTTCGTCAACCGCCTTGCGGAGGCTGCAAATCCCAGCGCAGGTCGACCCGGCCGCGGGCGCCCGTGAATCGCAGCACGACGAAGGAGGCGCCCTCGGGGATGGTCTGCCGGCCATCCGAGTCAACTGCTGGAAAAGTCACACGAAATGTCTCCCGGAGAGGATCGACCTGGGGGAAATACACCCGATCCGCGGCGCTGGGGCGGCGCACCCGTTCCATCAGAATCGGGACCGCCTGGTTGCCCTGTGGGTCGACCAAGAGGACACGCCAGGCGGACTGCTTACTGACCAGGTTGGACTCGCGGAAGTCGAAACCGACCAAGCTGACGAAGAAGCGGTGCTCCTGACGGGAGCTGGCGAGGCTGGCCTGGAGCATCTCGTCTCGAGCCGTTGGAAGCAAGCTGTAGTCGTGTGCATAGCGGACGACGTAGGCCCAACGAAACTCCCACGATTCGAACGTGGCGGTGACGTAGAGCTCATGCGCCAGGTCCTTCCATGAAAACGACTCTTCATCCCGCGTCCACGCCTCCCAGACGAGCGGATACGAGTCCGGTGTGAACACTCGAGGGCCTGGCTGCATCGTGAGGGTGTACTGCTTGCAACTCGAACCGAGCAGCGCGGCAATCACCATCAAGCATGCACAGGTTC
>JAPUKT010000068.1 GCA_027295555.1 Deltaproteobacteria bacterium | reverse complement strand
CGATCGTAATCGGCCAGGCCTGTGAATTCGACTACTCGGGTACCCAGGCGTGTAAGGCGCTGCGAGAAGAGGGCTATCGCGTAGTCCTCATCAATTCCAACCCGGCGACGATCATGACGGACCCGGAGACGGCTGAGCGGGTCTACATCGAGCCGATGACGATTCCGAATATCGAGCGGATCATCGAACTCGAGAAGCCGGACGCGCTACTGCCGACGATCGGTGGTCAGACGGCGCTCAATCTCTCGATTGAGCTGGCGGAAGCGGGCGTACTCGAGCGACACGGAGTCGAGCTCATCGGCGCGCGCATCGAGAGCATCTACAAAGCCGAAGACCGAAAGCTGTTCCGCGAGGCGATGGAGAACATCGGCCTACGCGTTCCGGCCTCGGGCGTGGCGCACACCTTGCAAGAAGCCCGGGAGGTCGTCCGCTCAACGGGCATACCCGCGATCATCCGACCTTCTTTCACGCTCGGTGGTGCGGGGGGCAGCATTGCGTGGAAGGACGACGAATTCGATGATCTCGTCGAGTGGGCGCTGCGCCCCTCTCCCACTCACGAGTGCCTGATCGAAGAGAGCGCCCTCGGGTGGAAGGAGTACGAGCTCGAGGTGATGCGCGACAAGGCGGACAATGTCGTGATTGTCTGCTCGATCGAGAATTTCGACCCGATGGGGGTCCATACTGGAGACTCGATCACCGTTGCGCCCGCACAGACGCTCACCGATCGAGAATACCAGGAAATGCGAGATGCCAGTATCGCCATCATGCGCGAGATTGGCGTTGACACGGGCGGATCCAACGTGCAGTTCGCCGTCGATCCGAAAGACGGCACCCTGATCGTGATCGAGATGAATCCCCGCGTGTCGCGCTCGTCTGCGCTCGCGTCCAAGGCCACGGGCTTCCCTATCGCGAAGATCGCTGCCAAGCTGGCGGTGGGGTACACGCTCGACGAGATCCCGAATGACATCACCAAGAAGACACCCGCTAGTTTCGAGCCGTCGATCGACTACGTCGTCACGAAGGTGCCACGCTTTACCTTCGAGAAGTTCCCCGAGGCGAGCAACGAACTCACGACCCAGATGAAGTCCGTGGGCGAGGTGATGGCGATCGGGCGAACCTTCAAGGAGAGCCTGCAGAAGGCCGTGCGCTCCCTCGAAGTAGGACATATGGGCTTCGAGCCGCCGGCGTCGCCCGACGACGACGCCCTGTGGGCGTCGATCGACACGCCGCGGCCCGGGCGGCTTTGGGCGCTGGTGGAGGCGATGCGCCGCGGAGCTAGCGTCGAAGAGCTGCACCGCCGTTCCAGCATCGACCCGTGGTTCCTGAGGAATCTGCAGGACCTGGTAGAGATGGAGGCCGCGCTAACAGCCGCGGATCCGTCGGAACGCGTGGCGTGGCTGCGAAGCGCCAAGCAGGCTGGATTTTCGGACGGTCGGTTGGCTCAGCTGTGGCAGCTCGACGAGGACGCCGTCCGAGCGCTTCGGCACGAACACGGGGTGCGCCCCGTGTTCAAGCGGGTCGACACCTGCGCCGCCGAGTTCGAGGCGGATACGCCCTACCTCTATTCGACCTACGAACAGGAGTGCGAGTCGAATCCGACCAATCGCAAGAAGATCATGATTCTGGGCGGCGGGCCCAACCGGATCGGACAGGGTATCGAGTTCGATTACTGCTGCGTCCACGCGGTGATCGCGCTGCGCGACGCGGGCTACGAGACGATCATGGTCAATTGCAATCCAGAGACCGTGTCCACTGACTACGACACCAGCGACCGCCTCTACTTCGAGCCGGTCACGCTCGAGGACGTGTTGGAAATCGTGAATGTCGAGAAGCCCGACGGCGTCATTGTGCAGTTTGGCGGGCAGACGCCACTCAAACTGGCCGTGCCGCTCGAGCGCGCGGGCGTTCCCATCATCGGTACGCCGCCCGACGCCATCGATCGCGCTGAAGACCGCGAGCGATTCGACGATGTGCTCGAAACGCTGTCGCTTCGACGCCCGCCGGGCGGGATCGCGCGCAGCGCCGCAGAGGCCGAGGAGGTGGCGAAGCGGATCGGCTACCCCGTTCTGGTGCGGCCGTCGTACGTCCTGGGCGGGCGGGCGATGCAGATCGTGCAGGACGAAGACGGGCTGAGCAACTACATTCGCTTCGCGGTCAAGGCCTCTCCCGAGCACCCGATCCTGGTCGATTGCTTCTTGGCAGATGCCATCGAAGTGGACGTCGATGCCATCTGCGACGGCGAGCGGGTCGTGATCGGCGGCATCATGGAACACATCGAAGAAGCCGGCGTACACTCGGGTGACAGTGCCTGTTCGCTCCCGCCCTATTCGCTCGGGCCGGAGATCATCGAGGAGATCTTGAAGGCGACCCGCAGCCTGGCCTTGGAACTGGGAGTGCTCGGCTTGATGAACGTCCAGTACGCCGTGAAGGCGGGCGAGCTCTATGTCATCGAAGTGAACCCCCGCGCATCCCGCACGGTACCCTTCGTCTCGAAGGCGATCGGTCGTCCCCTGGCCAAGCTCGCCGCCCTGGTGATGGCCGGCCAGACGCTCGAAGAACTCAAGTTCACTTCGGAGATCGTCCCCACGCAATTCTCGGTCAAGGAGGCAGTGTTCCCCTTCGTGAAGTTTCCGGGTGTCGACACCCTGCTCGGACCCGAGATGAAGAGCACCGGCGAGGTGATGGGGATCGATTCGGATTTTGGCCGCGCCTACGCGAAGGCGCAGATCGAGGCGGGCAACAGTTTGCCGACCTGTGGAACGATATTGGTGTCTATGCGTCCCTCCGAGCAG
>JAPUKT010000067.1 GCA_027295555.1 Deltaproteobacteria bacterium | reverse complement strand
GGTGGCGAGGCGCACGTCACCGATGTGAGCAACGCGTCACGGACGTTACTTTACGACATTGGCAAGGAGCGCTGGGACGAAGAGCTCGCCGCCGAGCTGCACGTTCCGATGGCGCTTCTGCCCGAAGTGCGAAGCTGCTCCGAGGTTTACGCTCACACGTCCGGCGTCCCCGGCCTCGTCGATGGGATTCCTATCGCCGGCATGGCTGGCGACCAGCAGGCCGCGCTCTTCGGACAGACCTGCTTCGAGGTCGGCGACGCCAAGTGCACTTACGGCACCGGCGCGTTTCTCTTGATGAATATCGGAACGGACCTCGCGCATTCCAAGAACGGACTCCTGAGCACCATCGCATGGCGCATCGGGGATCAAACCGTCTACGCCCTCGAGGGAAGCGCCTTCGTCGCCGGTGCTGCCGTCCAATGGCTGCGGGACGGGCTCAAGCTGATTTCCTCGTCCGCCGAGGTTGAAACCCTTGCAAAACAGGTGGATTCCACGGGTGACGTCGTTTTCGTTCCGGCGTTGGCGGGGCTAGGGGCCCCGCACTGGGATCCCCGCGCGCGGGGCCTCATTTACGGGCTGACACGGGACTCCACCGCGGCCCATGTCGCGCGGGCGACTCTCGAGGGAATAGCGTTCCAGATCGTCGACCTACTCGACGCGATGCATGCGGACGCCAATCGTCCTATAAAGCGTTTGAGGGTTGACGGAGGTGCGGCCCGCAATGACTTACTCATGCAATTTCAGGCTGACATACTCGGGATTACGATCGATCGGCCCGAGTCTGTCGAAACCACTGCACTTGGAGCTGCTTACTTGGCTGGAATGGCCGTCGGTGTCTTCGACGGCTTGCAATCTGTTGTCGATGCTTACCGTATCGAACGTAGCTTTGAGCCCCAGATGACTTCTGAGGAAAGAGTTGGACATCTCGGGCGATGGCGCGACGCGGTACGGCGAGCGCGAAGTAATATGGGGATAACATGAATGAGAATGATTCGGATGTCGGGCACAACAAAGAAGAACTAGAGAACAAAGAAGAACTAGACAACAAAGAACAACTAGAGGTAGCGGTAGCTTGGGAGGCACTAGAGGACGCATTTGAAAACAACGCACCCGAGGTGCACAGCTATCTGCATTTCGACACGGGCGAGGTGATTCGCATCGTCGACGGGGTTGCCGACCCCGCGATGCACACACGCATCCTGAACGACAGTCGCTACCTGCGGATCGACCCCGTCTCCTCGCGCGAGCAATACCGCTGGATGGAGCGGTTTATCGCCACCGTCGAGGAGGACGAGCTCAGACGGCGCCTCAACATCGCGATCGACGGAAAGGGCGCTTTTCGCCGCTTCAAAGACGCGTTGATGAGCCATCCCGTCGACCGCGAGCGCTGGTTTGCATTTCGATCCGAGAGGTTACGCTCTTGCATGGAATCGTGGCTGACCGCCCACGGGATTCACTCCGTCGAGCGGCCCAACTGGCACGTTCCGACCGCGGAGGACGTTCAGCCCGAGGCGCCGCCCGAGGTGCCGCCCGAGGTGCCGTCGAAGCAGAAGTCAGGCGTCCAGCGGAGCTTCCGGGAGGCCTCTCCGGACGCCAACCGAACACTTGTTCACGACCTGGTCGACGCCATCGCTCCGGGGGACGTCGAAATGGCGCGCGTCTTCCTCGAGTTCCTTCGTGACCGACACTTGCCCCCCCGCCTGCGTGCCAAGGATTCCTCCGAGGCCCCCGAGGCGCAGGCCCCCGAAACCGCTGACACCGCCGACACCGAATCCAACTGAGCTACGCCCAGGGCGGCCCAGACGCGTACCCCCAACATATAGTGGGGGTCACGCACTGACCGGCGCTTCTGGTCGCGTAAATCGTTGCAATATCGTATGTTCAGTGATAGCCAGCTGCAACTACTCCTTAGGGGGGCGACGTGAAGATCAAGAAGCTCGAAATCACCGGCTTCAAATCCTTCGTGGACCAAACGGTAGTCCACTTCGACCACGACATCACCTGCGTGGTCGGGCCCAACGGGTGCGGCAAGTCCAACATCGTGGACGCCATCAAATGGGTCATGGGCGAGCAGTCCCCCTCGCGCCTTCGTGGCAAGCACATGGAGGACGTGATCTTCAGCGGCGCGGAGGGCCGAGGGCCACACGGCTTCGCCGAAGTGACGATTACGTTCGACAACTCTGACGGCCTCGCCCCCCCGGAATATCGGGACTACGCCGAGATTCAGGTGTCCCGACGGCTCGATCGGCAGGGGAACAGCGACTACCTGATCAATAAGACCTCCGTTCGCCTGCTCGACATCACCAACCTCTTCCTCGGGACCGGCGTGGGCAAGCGTGCTTACTCCATCATCGAGCAGGGCCGCATCGGGTTGATCGTCACCTCCAAGCCGGAAGACCGACGGGCGATGATCGAAGAGGCCGCGGGCATCAGCAAGTTCAGGCTGAGCAAGCGCGCGGCCGAACGCAAGATGGACCAGACACGTCAGAACCTCTTGCGCGTCACCGACATCATCGGGGAGCTCGGGCGCAGCTTGGCTTCGCTCAAACGCCAAGCTCAAAAGGCCGAGCGCTACAAGCGCCACAAGAAAGAGATGCGTGACCTCGACCTATGGGTCGCGTCGCATCGGTTCCTCGAGCTCCGCGGGCAGATCACCACGGTCGGGGCGTCTCTGTCCAAGGCCAGCGAGGATGTGCAGGCGAGCCGCCGCGCGTTGGTGGCGCAAGAGGCGTCGGTTGAAGCAGAGCGGGTGTCGCTACAACACAGCGGGTCGAAGGTCGAGCGCGGGCAAGGGCATGCGTACGAGCTCGACAACTTGGTTCGGCAACTCGAAGGCCTGATCCGTCAGCAGCAAGATCGACAGGTAGCGCTTGCCGAGCGCGAGGAGCTTGCGGTCCGAGAGCTTCGTCAGCTCGACGAACGAAGAGAGAGTTTGCGCCAAGAAGGTTCGACCGTGCGAGTCGCGCTCGGCGAGCTAGAGGCGTTGGAGGCCGAGGTCGAGCAACTCCTTGCCGAAGTCGAAGCTGAGCTCGAATCGCGGAAAAACACGGCAAAAGAGGCCGAATTCGCTCTCGAGAACGCGCGGGCCCGACTGACGGAAGGCAGCGCGCGTGCGGCGCGCGCCGAGGCGGTGCTGGGCGGTTTCGGTGCACGTCGCGACGAAATTCGAGCTCGCATCGAACGATTTCAAGACGAGGAACAAGCGCTGTCTACACGCGAGGTCGAGTTCTCCCAACAGCGCGGTGAGCTCGACGCGCGCGTGGCGGTGCTCCGGAGTGGCAAAGTCGAAACCGCGGAACACCAAAACGAAGTCGAGGGGTCACTGTCGTCGGACAAGGAAGCGCTGCAGCATGCGGACGCGGAGGTCGACCGCCTGCGCGAACAGCTTGCCGTGACGCGCTCCCGCCTGCGGTCGCTCGACGAGATTCACGAGCGCTTCGAGGGTGTCGGGGCGGGAGCGCAGGCGGTGATGACGAGTTACGCACCCGGCGATTCCTCCGGTGCTGGCCTCGTCGGGTTGGTTGCTGATCGTTTGGAATGC
>JAPUKT010000066.1 GCA_027295555.1 Deltaproteobacteria bacterium | reverse complement strand
TGATCACCGCACCCCGACCCCGTGTGGCCATCGTACGTCCGATGGTGTGCGTCAGGATCAGCGTGGCGCGGCAGTTGAGGTCGAGTGTCGTCAGGTGCGCTTCGAGGGATATGTCGAAGAACGGGTCCATCGGGGATATTCCCTCGTTGTTGATCAGCAAGCCGATCTCATACCTGTTTGCCCACTCACCGGCCTTTTCGACGAGGCCGTCCTCGGAAAGGTCGTACACAATCGCCCGGGCATCGATCCCGTGTGCCGCGTGAAGCTCTTCCGCGAGTGCGTGGGCTTCCTGCCCTTCGCGGTCGACCACCAACAGATCGAAGCCCTCCTCCGCGAGGTATTGGGCGAATGCGCGCCCGATGCCGCGCGCCCCGCCCGTGATGAGGGCGTAGCCGCCGTAGCGATCGTGCAGGCCAAGTTTCTTGTTGTTCGCCAAGCGGTTCTCCTTCAGCTCGTCGTCAGGCGGCCTTTGTCACGAGTGCGGTCGTGGATCCAGAAGACGATCCAGATCGCCAGAAGCCCGGCAATCCCCGACAGCCCGTAGAAAGGTCCGAGCCACGAAGGCGCACCAAACGTGAGGTCGAGGGCTGCGGCGGTGAGAGCGAGGATCGTTCCACGGGCGAGGGCGGTGGCGATCACAGACTCGCTTCGTACCCGCAGGTAGACCAGCACCCATGACGCCACGATGCACCACGGAAGCGCAAGCGCGACGCTCCCGAGCCCTGGCACACCGTAGAGATTTCCGATCGCGACCGAGGGCGCCAGCCACAACCACCACAGGACGCCGATCGTGGTCGAGCGCGTCAAGAAACCACCGGAGATCTCTCGAAAGAAGTAACCACGAAACGCCACCTCGTCGCAGAGTGCGAGAAGCAAGTTGAAGGTCAGGCCAGCTGGCATTCCCAAGACGATCAACATCAAGGGATGGGGTGGGCGGTTTTCCGCGAGGTACTCTTCGAACTCGGTCATTTGCTCAGGAGGCACCATCGAGCGTTTGTTCTCGATCAACTGCTCGACGGTGAGCACGGGCTCGTACCCGGCCCACCATGTGATGAGCACCCCAACAGCAAGCACCGCCACTGGCAGCAACCACGCGATCAACCACCACCTGTTCACGATGAAGCGAATCCCGAGCGGCCCGAGGACGGGCTGCTTGAGCACCGGCCCCTGCATGAACAGCACCGCGATCAGCGCCGGAACGGCGTACCAAACCGCCACCGCGCGCCCAATGGGTCCGGTCCACTCGATACCTTGCAACCACATCGCGAGAACGGGCGCCCAACTCCCGATCGCCATCACCACAAAAGGAATCCCAATGAGCCGCGCTTTCGTGACCCGAAAGCTCACCGAAACCGTTTCCAGGCGGCGAGCTCGGCGTCCTGAAACGCGGCATAGCGCTTCTGGAGGCGAATGAGCTCTCCGTAGATGCGCGGCATTTGCGATGCGAGAGCGAGGAGCACCCGTCCGGTGGCTTCGGCGTCGCCGGCCGCACGGTGGGCTTGCTCAAGCGAGATCCCGAGGTGGGCCGCGACATCCCCGAGCTTTCGGCTCGCAAGCTCTTTCAGGATCTCACGCGCCCAGACGAGCGGGTCGACCCACACGATGTCGTCCCGTGCAGCTGGCGGCATATCCCCGGCCGTCATCCCTTCTGGGGCTGCACGTGTGAGCTCGGCCCTCAAGAACCCGCGATCGAAGTCGGCGTTGTAAGCGACTGGAAGCTTCCCCTGCAGGAGCTCCAAGACCTGCGGCATGATGACTGCGAAAACGGGGGCTCCTTGGAGCTCTTCATCTGTAATCCCGTGCACCGCGCGTGACTCTTCCGGCACCGGAATCCCGGGGTCGACGAGCAGCCCCTCTCGCTTCGTCACCTGTCCTTTTTCGAAGCACACGATCCCGATTTCAATGATGCGATCGGTGGCCGGATCGCGCCCCGTCGTTTCGAAGTCCAACACCGCGAATGGGATATCTTCCCAAGCCATCCCGGGCTCGAACTCGTGGCACAAGCCTTCTACGTTCTGAATGGCATCGGCGATCAGGTCTGCGATCCCCGGATAGTGGCGCCCTGTCGGAAAGCACCCGCACACATCGGTTCGTCCCCGCACGTCGGGAAGATGCACCGTATAGCCGCTTGGGTGCAAGTCGTATAAAGAAAGCGCGTGACCTCCCCTTACCGAACCCGGTTTGCGCCTTCGCCCACTGGCAAGTTGCACCTCGGGCACGCGCGGACGTCGTTGGTGACCTGGCTCCGGGCACGCAAGCTCGGAGGGCAGATCGTGATGCGAATCGAGGACATCGATCGGCCACGCGTCGTTTCGGGCGCGGCCGACGCGATCTGCCGGGACCATGAGTGGCTCGGGCTCGATTGGGACGAGGGGCCTGTCTTCCAATCGACGCGGGGCGAGGCGTACGAGGCGGCTCTCGAGGGCCTCAGTGGGGCTGGCTTGATCTACCCGTGCACCTGCTCGCGAAAAGAGATCGCGAATGTCGCTAGCGCTCCCCACGGAGACGACGGGCCTCGATACCCGGGGACCTGCCGCAACGGTCCCACGAAACCCGACCGTCCCCCCGTGCTTCGCTTTCGTTTCGAGGATCCGTCGCCGGGATTCGAAGACCTAGTGTGCGGGATCTTCCCCGAAGGGAAGATCGGCGGCGACTTCGTCCTTAGTCGCTTCGATGGCATTTGGGCCTACCAACTCGCAGTCGTCGTCGACGACGCCGACATGGGCATCACAGAAGTAATCCGTGGAGCCGATCTGCTTTCGTCTACGCCTCGTCAGATCGCGCTCTACGAAGCGCTCGGGCGCGATGTTCCTCGGTTTGCACACGTTTCGCTAGTCGTCGATCCCAATGGTGTTCGGCTCTCGAAACGACATGGGGCGGCCGCCATCGAAGATCTTCGCGACGCCGGCCGCTCTCGTGAAGAGGTCATTGGCGAGCTTGCGTGCTCACTCGGGATCACGCCTACGACGGCGCCTATTCAGCCCGAAGAGTTGGTTTCGCGCTTCGAGCTTGAGGAGATTTCCCGCTCCTCGTTCGTTTGGAATCCCAGGGGTTGACTTTTGCTGGAATTTCGACCTTGATTCACGAATGATCACGCGCTGAGGAGTTCTCCATGACATCGAGCGAAAGGCTGATGGAAATCGCCGAGCGACTAGCGGAGCTCGACCCTGTCAGAACCTACCCAGAGCGTGGCGCAGTCTTGATTGCCGGCTTGGTCGGCGCTGCAGCGTACCGGCTCGACCGTGCCGACCGCGCTGGACTCGACAGTGAGTCGACCCTGACCACCACCGAGCCCACGATCTCGCTCCCCCTTCGCCAAGGCCGTGCACCAGTCGGAACCCTCCATCTGGAGATCGCCGGTGACGCGCCAGCCGGTAACCAGCTCGAGCTCCTCAAGTGGGCATCGCGGCTTTACGCCAAAGGCCTCGACTACGTCGACCGGCTCGCCGACGAGGGCGGGCGTCGTCCGGGTGAGGCCATCGAGGAGACGCTCCGTCGTGCGCCCCTCACTCCACGCGAACGTGACGTAGTGTCTCTCCTCGTCGCCGGCTCGAGCACCCGCGACATCGCAAGCGAGACCGGACTCACGGTATCGACCGTGAATACGTACTTGAAGCGAATTTTCTCGAAGCTCGGCGTGCACTCGAGGGTCGAGCTGATTGCCCGGATGGCTGGGACAGCTACGATTCCGCCGCGCTCGAGCTACGAAGCGCCCCATCCGGATTAATGGATCGCGACGACGAGCTCACTCATTTGGATCGCGATGGTCAGGCTCGCATGGTCGACGTCGGCGAAAAGGACAAGACCTCTCGCGAAGCCAAGGCACGCGCGACCCTGCGCATGAAGCCCGAGACGCGGCGCGTGCTGTTGTCCGGTGAAGTTCCGAAGGGTGATGCGCTCGCCGCCGCGCGCATCGCCGGCATCCAAGCTGCCAAGCGCACATCGGAGCTCATCCCGCTTTGTCATCCGCTAGCGATCACGGGTTGTGACGTCGTGTTTTACCCGGCTGACGACGATGAGCGGTTCGTGGTCGAAGCTTCGGTGCGCTGTGCCGATCGAACCGGAGTCGAAATGGAAGCCCTCACGGCCGCCTCCATCGCGGCGCTGACGCTCTACGACATGCTCAAGGCGATCGACCGCGGCATGGCGATCGAAGAGGTCGTTCTGCTCGAAAAGCAGGGCGGCCGAAGCGGTCACTATCGGCGCGAGCGTTAGTCGCGCCGCACGATCCTGCGGAGCGCACGCCAATCGTCCCAGGACAGCTCGCGCGTGATCACCAGGACCCCCAATGCCACCGCGAAACCGAGGGCGAGCGCTCCCAAAGCGAGCACAGGTGACGCGTGGGGGACCCAGGCTGCCGCAGCATATCCAGCGCATGCTGCCAACGCGGCGCGAATCCACGTCACTACCGGGATGAATACGCCGAATCGAAAGTAGATCGCTAGGCCCGACCCCACGAGCGCCGCCACCATGCCTATCGTCGTGCCCGTTGCTGCGGCACCGAGCGTTTGCGGACCGAGCCCCGCCCGCACGATGAGGAGCCGATTCGCTACGACGACCACGATCAACGAGACCCCAGCGATGCCAGCCGCAAGAGACGGCTGGCCCGCCCCACTGATTGCGGTCGCAGCCACCGCGAAGAGCGCAAAGGCGGCGACGCCAAAGACCAAGATTGCCAACGCCGGCGCACCCGCGACGTAGTCCGCGGGGTAGGCAAGCCGCACGACACCCTCGGCCGCGCCCGAGACCGGCGCCGCCACCAATAACAGAAGAAGCAATGACAACCGCATGGCGTGCTGGATGGTTGACCGTGTTGCTTCTCGGTCCCCGAGGCTCGTGGCTTTGCTGATCATCGGAAAGACGATGAACGTCATCGAGATGACCAGTTGGTAAGGGACGAACGCGAAGGTTTGCGCGGCGCGATAGTAACCGACGTACTGGTTAGCGATATCGACTGCCGCCTGTGCAGTGGTCGCGGTCATGAGCGCGATCTCGGTCGCGGTGCGTTTGAGCACCTGAATGTCGATCAACAGGATGCCGTTGAGGCAGACCTGGTAGGCCCAGATCGGGGCCATGAAACCGATCCACCGGCGAAGCGGGACTCCTTTGCCGGGTTTTCCCCAGCCCACCCAGATCAACGCGATCGACAAGATCGATGCTGCCGCAGCCGCGAAACCGGTCACGGCCCCGACCGCGCCGATCCCGATCGCTGCACCCGCCAGAATCCCGGTCGTCCTCAGCGTCGAAAATGTGGCGTCCAGGCGGGCCTGCTTCCCGAACAAGTGCCGGCCGTTGAGACTGCCGACGATCGTCGCATAGAGCGCGTACGCGAACACCATGACCGATGCGATCCGCAGCAACGGGATCAGCTGTTCGTCCAGCAGCAAGCGGGAGACCGCCGGGGCGAGCACGAAGAGGGTGGCCGCCAACGTGCCTCCAACCAGGGTCTGCACCCGGAGCCCCTGCCGAAGCGTTACCGCGGCGTTCGCCTCGTCCTCACTCACGAATTTCGAGAACGACTGGATCGTGGCGACGATTAAAACGTTGTTGAAAATAGCCACTCCACTCATCGCCGCCGAGTAGAGCCCGAACTCCTTCGCCTCGCCGAAGATCCTCGGCAGCAGAAGCTGGACCGCGTAGCCGGTAAGGATGAAGAAGACCTTGGCGCCGGCGATCGACACCAAGCCGCGCCCTGCTCGCTGCGCGTCATCCGAGGCAGTCACCGCGGCCGGTTGTGACGTTCTTGCCGAGGATGGTCAAGGGTTGACGTGGCCGCGGGGGCCGCCAGCTGAGGCGGATTTCTCCGTAAATTCGAGCCTCAAAGGACCTTGACGCGGTCGAGGCCGTGGTTAGGTTGGCCCAGCTTCCGGCGGTGCTCCGGACACAAAAGGAGACAAGAGAACATGGGAAAGATTATCGGCATCGACCTCGGGACGACGAACTCCGTCGTAGCGGTGATGGAGGGCGACGACCCGAAGGTCATCGTGAATGAGGAGGGTGACCGGATTACCCCGTCCGTGGTGGCTTGGGACGACCAAGGAGAAGTTCTCGTCGGCCAGATCGCCAAGCGCCAGTCGATCACGAATCCGGAGGGAACGGTCTACTCCACGAAGCGTTTCATGGGTCGCCGCTACGACGAGCTGGGCGACGACGCCACGCGCATGCCTTACAAGGTGGTCAAGCGTGAAAACGGCGACGCAGGATTCGAGTTGCGCGACAAGCAGCTTTCGCCGCCCGAGGTGTCCGCACAGGTGCTCCGCAAGCTGAAGAAGGCAGCGGAAAACTACCTAGGTGAGACGGTCACCGACGCGGTCATTACCGTACCGGCTTATTTCAATGACTCCCAGCGGCAGGCGACCAAGGACGC
>JAPUKT010000065.1 GCA_027295555.1 Deltaproteobacteria bacterium | reverse complement strand
GTCGCCATCAAGATGATGTTCCATCCGGTCGAGTTCGTCGGCATCCCTCCCTACTTGGGATGGCAAGGGGTGATCCCGGCGAATGCCCTGCGACTGGCCAAGATGTCAAACGCCTTGATCACGGGGAAGCTTCTGTCGTTGCGTCAGCTCTTCGATGCGACCTTCAGCGCGGAAGCCTTCCAGGGCAAGCTCGGCGCGGTCACCGACGACATTACCGAGCAGGTGATCGACGAGATTGCTACGAAGCACGCCAAACGGGTCTGGGACAATGCAGGCGAGTTCATGCAGAACAAGGTGCGCGCTCAGGTGCGCGTCGAGATCGTCGAGGTCACGCGCGCCATCGCGATGGACATGGCCGACGACATCGACAACATCCTCAACATCGAAAAGACGATTCTCGATGCCATGGAGCGCCACAAAGGGCTCATGGGCGAGATGTTCTACGAAGTCGGCCGCAAAGAGTTCAGGTTCATCGAGCGTTCGGGACTCTACTTCGGCTTCCTACTCGGCGTCGTTCAAATGGTGGTGTGGGTTCTATATCCGGCGCCATGGATTTTGCCCGCTGCAGGGTTCGGCGTTGGCTACCTGACCAACTGGATCGCGCTGAAGCTGGTGTTTCAGCCTCGAGAGGCGGTGAAGATCGGTCCGATGACCGTGCAAGGCCTCTTTCACAAGCGTCAGGCAGAAGTCGCCGAAGCGTTTGGCCGAACGGTGGCCACCAAAGTCCTCAATGCCGACAACATAGTCATCTCGGTCTTGGACAGCCCTGGCGCCACGCGGATGAACGAGATCGTCGAGCAACGGGTCGGCGAGCTCATCGCCAAGTACGAAGGCCACCCGATGGCCGCCATGGTGCTCCCCGCGGAGAAACGTCCCGCGCTCCGCGCCGAATTGCTCGAACGAATCCAGAAGGAATGGCCGAAGCCTGGGGGCTTTTTCCATATCTTCTCAGGCGAGGCGGTGGACCTTCAGGGAGAGCTCGAGAGCCGCATGGCAGCGCTCGACCGGGCTAGCTACGAGGGCGTGCTCCGGCCTGCGTTTCAACAGGACGAGTGGAAGCTCATCCTCGCGGGAGCCGTGCTCGGGGCGACGGCCGGCATATTGCAACTCGTCTACATCTTCGGCGACGCCATGGAGCGCCTCAGCCGATAGCCCCCGACCGCTTGGCGAACGCCCGCTCAACGGCTAGAACGTGGCGCCGTGGAACAGACCGCCACCCTCCTCGTTTGCTGCCCGGACCGAAAAGGCCTCGTAGCCGCCCTCGCACAGGTGCTTTACGGCCACGGTGCGAACATCCTCGACGCCGACCAACACACGGACCCGATTGCCGGCCAGTTCTTCCAGCGCATCAAGTTCGACCTCTCGGAGCTACATACTGACCGGACCAGCCTCGAGACCGCCATTGGGGAAGTCGCCGATCGTTTCGGAATGAGCTGGCGACTCGCGGATGGCAAGCAGCGAGCGCGAATGGCGATCTTCGTCTCGAAGTATGACCACTGCTTGTATGACTTGCTCCTCCGGCAGCGGTCCGGAGAGCTCGCGGCCCACATTCCATTGATCATCAGCAACCACCCGGATCTCGAACCGGTCGCCGCGCAGTTCGGGGTCGCGTTTCACCATCTTCCCGTCACCAAAGAAACCAAGCGGTCGCAAGAAGACAAAGCGATCGACCTCATGCAGAAGGCTAATGTCGATCTGATCGTGCTCGCTCGTTACATGCAGATCCTCACCGAGAACTTCCTCCGGACGTACCCGTCCCAGGTCATCAACATCCACCACTCGTTCCTGCCAGCCTTCATGGGTAGCAAGCCTTACCACCGCGCCTACGAACGCGGTGTGAAGTTGATCGGTGCAACTGCGCATTACGCCACTGCAGATTTGGACGAGGGACCGATCATCGAACAGGACGTGGTGCGCTCTTCTCACAAGGATTCCGTCGAGGATCTCGTGCGCAAGGGTCGCGACCTCGAGAAGGTCGTCTTGGCGCGGGCGGTGCGATGGCACCTTGACGATCGCGTCCTCGTCTATGACAACAAGACCGTAGTCTTCGACTGATACGTGCCACAGGAGGTTGCATGTCCGACAGAGTCCAACTCACCATCGACAACGGCGTGGCAACCGTTCGCCTCTCGCGCCCCGATAAGCTCAACGGGCTGGACCCCGAAATGTTCGACGCTTTGATCGATACGGGGAAGCGCCTGGCTGCAGACAACACGATTCGCGCCGTCGTCTTGCACGGCGAGGGCAAGGGATTCTGCGCCGGCCTCGATTTTCAGGCATTCATGGCCTCGGCAGAGGTTGGTCAGAAGCTGTTCGACCGCGGCAGCGAGAGCCCGGCGAATGTCGCGCAGCGCGCCGCATGGGTTTGGCAAGAAGTCCCGGCGCCGGTGATCGCCGCGGTGCACGGCGTTGCGTTCGGAGGCGGCTTGCAGATCGCGCTCGGCGCTGACCTTCGTTACGTCAGACCAGACGCAAAGCTTTCAGTCATGGAGATCAAGTGGGGGCTGATGCCCGACATGAGCATCACGCAAACACTGCTCCGCCTCGTTCCAATCGATATCGCGAAAGAGCTCACGTTCACAGGTCGCATCCTTTCGGGAACCGAGGCGGTCGAGCTCGGTGTTGCGACCAAGGTTTGCGAGGATCCTCTCGAGGAGGCGCTCAGCATGGCCAAGGTCATCGCCACGAAGTCGCCACACGCCATTCGAGCGGCCAAGAAGCTCCTGAACGAAGCCCCAGGCCTGTCGCGAGCCGACGCCCTGAAGCTCGAGACGGAGCTGCAGATCCCGCTGCTTGGAAGCCCGAATCAGATGGAGGCCGTCCAGGCCAACGCGATGAAGCGCGATCCTTCGTTTGCCGACCCCGAGTGATCAGGCCTTGCCAGGCGGCCTGGACACCCTCGGTTGGTACTGACAGCAATCGGGCGGACACACATCGTGCGAGGGGCCACGCTTGCCAACCGCTTGCCGCGTTTGGGTTCGACCGAGGCGCTCCTCGATGAGCTCGCGGATCATGGAGACGAAAGCGGGGTGGGTCCCGGCAGTGGGCGCCCGCGTCAGTGTGATCCCCAGGTCGTTCGCATGATTGCGCGCCTCGATGTCGAGGTCCCAGACGATCTCCATGTGGTCCGCAAGGAACCCCACCGGTGCCACGACGATATCCTTGACGTTGATCTGTGAGAGAGCGTCGAGATGCTCCAAGATGTCAGGGCCGAGCCACGGCACATGCGGAGGCCCGCTGCGGCTCTGGTAGACCAGCTGCCATCGGTCGTTGCGCGCCCCCTCGGCGACAAGCCGTGCGGTCTCCTGCAGCTGGTCCTCGTAGTCCGAGGTTTCCGCCATGGCGCACGGAACGCTGTGTGCGGTGAACGCAATGCGCGCGCTTTCTCGACGGTCCTTGGGAAGCGTCTCGAAAGCAGCGAGCAGACCGTCGACATTGGCCTCTATGAAGCCCGGATGGTTGTAGAACACGCGTATCTTGTCGACCTCGGGAGCGCCCTCGCCTACTTCCTCTCGGGCTTTCTCGATGTTCTCGCGATACTGCCTGCAGCCGCTATAGCTGCTGTATGCCGAAGTCACGAAGGCGAGCGCACGCTTTTTCCCGTCTTCCTTCATCTGACGCAACGCGTCCCCCAATGTGGGGTCCCAATTTCGGTTACCCCAGTAGATTGGAAGGTCGATGTCGTTCGCCTTCAACTCCTCCTCGAGGGCGGCAATCAAAGCGCGATTCTGATCGTTGATCGGGCTCTTGCCGTCGAAATGGTAGTAGTGCTCTGCGAGTTCTGCGAGTCGTTCCTTGGGAACGCTCTTGCCTCGGACGACGTTTTCGAGGAACGGCACCACATCCTCGCGTCGCTCGGGCCCCCCGAAAGAAACGAAGAGCAAGCTGTCGTGCTCCGGGCCGGTACCCTCGCTCACGGACGAACTCTCACCCCTAAAATCTCCGGTGGCAAGTGAACGGTCTTGCCAAGCGATCCCGGCTGTGCTCTAGGTCGGTCGTGCGAGTCACGATCCTCGGAAGCGGGAGCGAGGGGAACGCGCTTCTCTTGGAATCCGACACGGTGAACATCGTCGTCGACGCTGGTCTTTCACACCGAAAGCTCGTCGCGAGGCTCGCTATGCTCGGGCGAGGGGCACCCGACATTTCGGCCGTGATCATCACGCACAGCCATGCTGATCACGCAGCACACGCCTCGGTGTATGCGACACGATGGGGCTGCCCGGTTAGTGCCACCGCCGCCACCCTGAAGTCGCTCAGGCTGCGTCCCTCGGTCGAAGCGCACCCTTTCATCGCCGGACGCCGGTTTCGGGTGGGCGACATCATGGTGCATAGTCGCGCCATTCCCCACGATGCACCTCAGGTGGCCTTGTTGTTCGAAACACCGCTCACGACGATCGGCCTCGTAACCGACCTCGGTCATGTTCCGAAGGGCCTCGCGCGCTTCTTGAGCGGATGCGACACCCTTCTGCTCGAAAGCAACCACGACGCGGAGATGCTTCGGATCGGCCCTTACCCCGCAAGCGTCAAGCGGCGGGTTGCCAGCTCTCTCGGACACCTCTCCAACGAGCAAGCGAGCGACCTCCTAGCGGACCTTCCACACACGCCGGCGCGCGTTGTATTGATGCACCTCTCGGAAACCAACAACTCGGTTCGGCTCGCGCGCAGCTCGGCCGAAGCCGCCATCGGCCATCAAGGGACTCAACTCCTCGTCGCGCGACCGCGTGAACCCATGGAGTTGCCGTTGGTCGGTGCCCGACAACTCCAGCTCGGGCTCTAGGCTATTGTGTGGGGGCGGTGGGGCGGGACAAACCGTTCGCCGAAGGCGTCCGGGCGATAGTGTGATACCACCACCTCGAGCGACGATTCATGGGCCTTTGGTACGACGAAACCTTTGACGATCACACGCGACTCGGCCTCCGCGTCAAAGAGACGCTCTTCTCCGACAAAAGCCCCTATCAAAAGGTCGAGGTGATCGACACGGTCGGCTTTGGGCGCGTTCTCGTGATCGACAACGTCTTCATGACGAGCGAGTACGACGAGTTTCTCTACCACGAGATGCTCGTACACCCGCCGCTCACGACCGCCCCGGACATTCAGCGGGTCCTCGTGATCGGCGGCGGCGACGGCGGCACGGTCCGTGAAGTGCTTCGACATCCCGATGTGAAAGAGTGCGTGATGATCGAGATCGACCAGATGGTCGTCGGCGCGTCGAAGAAGTACCTGCCGAGCATCGGAACCGCGTGGGATGACCCTCGACTCGACGTGCGCTTCATCGACGGCATCGAATACGTGAAGCAGAGTAACGATCCCAAGTACGACGTCGTGCTCCTCGACGGAACCGATCCGGTCGGGCCGGGCGCGGTCCTGTTCGATCAAGCCTTCTACGAGGGGTGCAAGCGAATGCTGGTCCCCGGCGGGGTCATGACTCTGCACAGCGCATCACCCCTTCTGATGATGGATGTGTTCGTTGAAACTCAACACAAGCTGCGAAGGCTGTTCGCGGAAGTGCATCCGTACATGGGGCCCGTCCCGCTCTACGGCACGGGCACCTGGAGCTGGACGTGGTGCTCGGACACCGGCGAGCCGCGGAGGGCGATCCCGGAGAGGCAGGCCGAAATCGTCGAGGGGGCGAAGGCGTACAACGAGGAGCTTCACCGAGCGGTTTTCGCGCTGCCGAACTACGTGAAGCGCGCGCTGAAACTCTAATCAAATAAAGATCCGACCGAGGTTGGCGTCTGCCGTTTGGGGCAATGTCGGTCGGATCTTTGTTTTTTACAGGTCGCGAAGGTGACTCTCGACCACGTTCTTGTCCACGGGCGATTCCGCGAACTTGCGGGCGGACTTGATGCGCAGAAGGTGGAAGATCACGCCCGTCAGCGAGAGGCCGGCGGCGACGATCGATAGGGTCGGCAACAATCCGGGGTCGGCATCGAAACCTTCGATCCGTGTCCATGCCAGAAGCACGAAGCCGACGCAGAGAGCACCGCAGCCCAGCGTCCACAGGGTCGCTCCCAGCAGAGGCGGCGTGCCTTTGGCCACGTAGCCAGCCAGCTCGCGGGCTGAGAAGAAGTCCAGGTACCAGGCGGTCTCCTCGTTCACGCTCCGATGCTGGATCGGTTTCAGCGTCTTGCCCGTGATCGGGTCCAGCGCATCCAGACCCTCGGCGTGCCGGGCTACCCCCTCGCGAATCTTGCGGTGGTTCTTCTCGCTCAAGGGGTACCACCACATGATCGCCGCCCCCACGGAGTTGAAGGCAGCCGGCACCAGCGCGAACAGCACGCGCATGGTGAGCAGCACTTCCGGGCTCTGATCCTGATTGGGCACGTAACCCACGCCTCCGAGGACGGCCAGCGGGATGGCGGCGCCGGGTATCAGGGCGAACTTGGGGATGATGGACCACAGCGAGCTAAATTGGGCCTCGCGGCGCTTGCCGGTGTGGAGCTCGTCATAGTCGATCACGTCCGCGTGCATCGCGCCGCCCAGGAACAGCCACACCTGGGACTGCATGCCCACGTAGAGCTCTATGAAGAGCACCGTCATCTGATCGCCCTCGCCCACGAAGAACAGCGAGATGCCGCCGGTCACTCCGATGAAAGCGTTGAGCAACCACACGGGCAGTTTGCCGACGCGCCCCACCAGCTTCATCCACAGCGGCAAACACAAAACACCCGAGCTGAGATACGCCACGATGAGAATGGCGGTCCAGAACGGCGAGGCCTTCAGCACGTACTGTACGAAGAAGGGCATGAGCATCGCCGGGATGGCTACCGGAATGGCCGTGAGCACGTGGGAGACGAACATGATCCGGAAGGGTTTGTTCCGCAGAGCCCGACGCACACCCGGCACGAAGGGAGTCTCACCCCGGCCCGCGAACTCTTTGCGCTCCTTGATCTTGAACAGGAACCAGAAGTTCAGCAGCAGGTAGCCGATCACATAGGCGGCGGCCTGCAGCTCCATCTTGTAGCGCGGGTCATTGGTCAGCCCCAGGAAGAGGTTGGATCCCGTCATGCCGGGGGGCGGGCTGCCGATCACCACCGGCGCCATGGCGCCGACCACCGTCCCCAGGCCCACGAACAAGGCAAGCGTGCCGAAGAGTCGGGCACGGTGCGTGGCGTCCAGAGTCAGCTCGGCGGCCAGGGCCGTCCGCGGTACGGCGACCGCCGTTACGAACAGGAAGCTGGTCACGTAGCAGCACAGGAACCACCACATGACGGCACTCACCGAGAGCTCGGCGCTCGGCGTCAGCATCAGATAGAAGGCCACCGCGTTGCCCACGACGCCCAGTAGGATCCAAGGTTTGCGGCGGCCCCAGCGCGACCTGGTGTGGTCGCTTAGGTAGCCCATCATGGGATCGGTGATGGCATCGAGCGCGCGACCGGCAGCGATGGCGATGGCGTACAGCCCGGCGGGAAGCAGCACCACGTCCACGTAGAACTTGCCCATGTAGACGGCCACCAGCACCACCATGGCGGCGGCCACGAAGCCCTGCATGCTGAATGCCAGGCGCGTACTCAGAGTGAGCCGTTCCCGGTCTGCTTGGGGGGCCGGCCGTTCAGCACTCTGCATCAGTCCCGCCTTCCTTGCTCAGATTTGGAGCTTCTCGGGGTTGCCCTTACGGATCTTTACGGTGACGCCCAGGTTGCCGCCGTCATCGAAGATCTTGATCTTCTCGCCATCGCGGTACCACTGGCCGCAACTCTCCTTCTGGTCTTGCCAGCGGCTCCACTTTACGCACACCTTGCCCCCATCGGTGATGCGGTAGGTGCCCTTGTCCTCCTCCTCGGCGGACGGAATCTTGGCGGACACTTTGCCATCGTCCCCATAGAAGGCGTGGTACTTGGCGTCGCCCAATGCCTTGAGTGTTCCGCTCACCGTGTTGCCCGGAACGTTCTCGCGCAGGTACTCCACGGGAAGCTGCTCCAGGGCGCCACCGATTTTGGCGATCTCCAGGTCGGTGCGCATTTCGAGGTTCTTGGAATTGCCCTTTTCGATCTTGGCCACCGAGCCGATCCCGCCCTTGTCCTGGAAGACCTTGTACTCGTCGCCTTCCCTGTAATAGGTGTTGCAGGCCGGACTGTTCCTCCAGCTTTCCTTGCTCCAGTCGTTGCAGACCTGGCCCTGGTCGTTGACCCGCCAGGTCCCGCGGGCGTCGTCGTTGACCGGACCGCTGATCTTGCCGCTGATGCGCCCGTCCGCCTTGTAGTAGACAACGTAGTTCATACTGTATTGGGGGATGATCCCCACCAGGGTATTGCCCGTGAACAGCTCCAGGGCATCCTGCTTGCTCAAGGGCTCGGCGCCGTTGGCAAGGGCCCGTTCTTTGTCGGTCTTGATGCAGCCGACGGACAACAGGGTGAGCGCCGACAGCATAATGACGGTGATCTTCATGGCTTGACCCAGCTCAGCACCAGCTTCCCAAAAGTCTCGTTGGCATCCATCCGCGCGTGGGCTGTCTGGATCTCGGTCATCGGCAAAACATCGTCGATGATCGGCCGGAGCTCGCCGGTTTCGAACTTGCCGAGCATCTCTTGGGAAAACGCGGAAGTCAGTTCGGCCTTTTCTTCAGGTGAGCGGCTCCGCAGCACCGAACCACGAATCGACGCGCGCTTTGCAAGCAGATGGCCCAGGGCGAGCTCACCCTTCACACCGCCCATCAGACCAATCACGATGATGCGACCCTTCTTCGCGACGACCTTCACGTTTTGTGCGAGGTAGGCCGCGCCAACCGTGTCGAGGATGACATCGACACCTCCCGGCACGGCTTGCAAGACCTGGTCGGCGAACTTGCCGTCGTCGATGAGCACTGCGTGGTTGAGGCCGAGCGACGAACAACGGGCGAGCTTGTCGGCGGTTCGAGAGGTTCCGACCGAGGTCGCTCCAACCACGGCGGCGAGCTGAATGCCCGCCGTCCCGATGCCACTCGCGACAGCATGGAACAACACCGACTCACCGTTTCGGAGGCCACCCTGGAGCACGACCGCATCGTACGCAGTGAGAAACACTTCCGGGATCGCCGCGGCCTGTTCGAGCGACAGCCCCTCGGGGACGCACATCAGCTCGCGGGCTTCGGTGATGACGCGTTCGGCCATCCCGCCTCCGCCAACGATCCCCATCACGCGATCGCCTGGCGCCCAGTCCTGGACCTCTGCGCCAACGGCTTCGACGACGCCGGCAATCTCGAGCCCGGGCACATCGGCTGGAACGCCGGGCGGGGCAGGATAGAAGCCTCGTCGCTGCAGACAGTCTGCGCGGTTCAAGCCCGCCGCTTCAACTTGTACGAGAACTTGGGTCGGCCCCGGTTCCGGGAGCTCGATCTCGCCGATCTCCAACACCTCTGGACCTCCCGGCTCACGAATTCGAATCGCTCTTGTGGTCAGCATGCGGCCGATCGTAACGCGCGGCGGCAGTCCGTCCAGTGGCGACGGTCGTGCTAGGTTCTCGTCGATGGATGCCAACGTCGGAGCCTTTCTGCATCGCTGGGCAGCGCGGGATCCCACGCGAACGGCGATGATCGACTCGAGCCGCGGCGACCTCGCATGCAGCTACGAAGCGCTCGACCGTCAGGCGGCGAGGGTCGCGGCACACCTCACAGCGCGAGGCTTGGGTGTTGGCGACCGAGTCGCGGTATGTACCGACAACGGGCTCGAGTTCGTCGCGGCGTGGTTCGGCACGGTGTATGCCGGATGCACGACGCTCCCGATTCCGGTTATGTCGACCTCGCACGAGATCGCGTTTCGCCTCGAACACGCGGGCTGCAGAGCGCTTCTGAGCGACGCCCTGCACCTCGACCTCTCGCACGAGAGCAGGAAACGCGCGGGCACCGACACGGAGATCGTACGGGTCGACGAGGCGATCGAGGACGCCCGGGGAGAGATGCAGCCGGTCACGTGCAAACCGGACGCGCTTGCGATGATTCTCTACACTTCGGGCACGACCGGGACGGCCAAAGGCGTCTGCATCGCGCATGGTTCGCTCGGCGCGCACACGGCTGCTCTCGTCGAGCATACGCTCGCGCTGTCGGATCGCGATCGGGTCCTCGGTACCCTGCCACTGACTCACTCGTATGGAATTCGCATGACGTTGCTCGTGCCCTTCTATGCCGGCGCCAGCACCGTCTTCGTTCCGCGTTTTTCCCCGGAGCGCACCTTGGACCTCTGCACGAAATACCAGGTTACGTGGCTTCCCGGGGTACCGACGATGTTCATCGCCTGGGCCAACGCAGCCAACCAACCGCCACCGCCCTCGCTTCGCTGGTGTATGAGCGCGGGCGCACCGCTCGTCGAAGACCGCCGGCTTCGGGCCGAGGAATGTCTCGGCGCCACCGTCCGTCAGGGGTATGGGCTCACCGAAGCCACGTTCTCGACGATCAACGCGCCCCCTGACAAAGCGGCGTCGGGGTCGGTCGGGCAACCGGTATCGGGCGTCGAAGTTCGGATCGCGAACGAAAACGGGGAAGCCCTCCTGACGGGCGCTCGTGGCGAAGTTCTCGTCCGCGGTCAGAATGTGATGGCGGGGTATCTCGACGACAAGACTGCCACCGCCCATGTGATGCGCGGCGGCTGGTTGCACACCGGAGACATCGGCTTTGTCGACGAGGCGGGCCGACTGACGGTGGTCGACCGAAGCAAGGATCTGATCCTGCGGGGCGGACACAGCATCTATCCGTTCGAGGTCGAGAACGCACTGGGCGCGCACCCCGCGGTCGGCGATATCGCGGTCGTCGGTGAACCGGACGACTACTACGGCGAAGAAGTCGTCGCCGTCGTCGTGTCGCACACCAACGTTTCCCTGCAGGAGCTCGACGCTTGGGCGCGGGAGCGCCTCGCACCCTACAAAGTCCCGAGGCGGTACGCCTTCCTCGATGCTCTTCCCCAAGGGGTGAGCGGCAAGACGCTCAAACGCCTACTTCGCCAGCAGCTGGCTTCCGGAAAGATCGAGACAAAGCCTTCACCGAGCCACGGGCCGGCTGACTAGCTCGAACGCGACGAGCATCACAATCGCGCCGACCGCGAGGCCCGCCCACGGGCCATACCAACCCGCTGCAACGGGGATTTCGCCGCAAAGCACACTCACGACGCCCACCGCGAGGGCATAGGGCAGCTGCGTGCGGACGTGGTCCATGTGATCACAACTCGTCGCCATCGAGCTGAGGATCGTCGTATCCGAGATCGGAGAGCAATGGTCGCCCCAAACGGAACCCGCGAGAATCGAGGATACCGTGCCGAGCAGAATCCCTTCGTTGCCAGGCGCGATCTCGTGCGCGAGGGGAACGACCAGAGGAAACAAGATCGCCATCGTCCCCCAGGACGTGCCGGTGGCGAAGCTCACAACAGCCGCCAGTACGAACACGGTTGCAGGGATCCACATCGGCGTCAGCCAATCGCCGACCACCGCGATCAAAAACTCGGCCGTGTGGAGATCTCGACACACACCGCCAAGCGCCCACGACAGCACCAGGATCAACACTGCGAGAAGCATCCCACGCATACCCGACATCCATGCATCCATCGAGTCGCTCAGCGTCAGCGCTCCGCTCCACAGCGACATCGCCAACCCTGCTAGGCACCCTGCGCCAGAGGCCCAGAGCAGCGCCGAGCTCGAGCTCGCCTCGCCGACGATCGTACGGAGCGAAGGTTCGAGGCCCGCAGCAAGCACCTTGGCCTGTCCATCGAAATAGATCCCGGCCCCAGCGACGAGTACGACGACAACGACTGGAATCACAGCGTTCATGGGACGGCCAGGGAGGTCTTCCCGGACAGCCTCGTCGTGAAAGTCAGAAGCAGGGCGAGCCCCAGGGCGTAGGAGCAGGCCATCTTCGACGGCACGCCTCTCCGCCCTGAGCATCGGTCCGAAGTCACGACCCCGCAGCGCGACCCACGCGGCGAACAACAACATGAGCAGGGGATAAAAGCGATAGGGGATCGTCTCGATGAACGTCACGTACGCGTCGCGTTCGATCCCGAGGTGCACGAACTGATCTTCGATGTAGCCGACCTCAACGGCGATCCAGGACGAAATCAGAGCGAGGCTCGATACGGGTGCCGCCGTGGCGTCGACCAGAAACGCAAGCTTCTCACGACTGATTCGAAGGCGATCGGTCACCGGACGCATCGATGAGCCGACCAGCAACGAGTTCGCGTAGTCATCAAAGAAGATCAGGAGGCCGAGAAACCAAGTCGTGAGTTGTCCACGCCGTCGGCTCTCCCCGTCGCTTCGCACCCATGACGCGAGGCCTTTGGCCCCTCCGCTCTGCGTGATGAGCCCGAGCATGCCTCCGAGCAACAAACTGAATACGAGGATCGACACATGCCCACGATCCGCCACGGCGCCAACGATGTGCGTATCGAGCAATCGTGCGAACGAGCTGACCGGCGACAACCCGGTGAGTAAGAACGCCCCGAGCCACACGCCGACGATGAGCGCTAGCAGAACATGCCGGAACGCGAGCGCGAGGACGATCGCGAGCAATGGAGGCAAGACCGAGGTCCAGGCAGGAAGACTGTAATCTCGGTCACTTCGATCGTTTTCGGCCGACGCTGCCGATGCGGTATTTGGGGGTATACTTTGAATCGTCCCCGTAGGGCCGCCGTCACTCGACTGGGCGCTCCCAGCGGCGCACCCAAAACACACGAACACCACGACGAGGAACGGAGCCATGCGCATGACTAACGCCAGACATAGACAGGAACGCCGGTCGTGGCCAGTTTTGACCGGGTCTGCGGCGTTGCTGTGTATGTTCGTGGCGCTTCCGGGGACACCTTCGCTTTCCGAGTCCGAGGCAGGCGGACTCACTGCCGAAGACAAACAGCTCCTCGAGTCCGGCCAGCTCGTGATGAAGCCGAAGAACGAGCAGCGCGGCTCACTGAAGCTCTTTGGTGGACAAAGCTGGCAAATCGTCGACGTACCCGTTGAAATGGCCTGGCGGGCGATGGAAGACCTCCCCAGCTACAAGCGCATCATCCCGCTCGCGACCGAGAGCGATGTCAAAGGGCAGAATGGCGACGAGATCGATCTCGCGATTCGCCAGCAGTGGGGTCCCATCGACATCAGGTACGTGCTCCAGACCACGCTCGACCCCGAAAAGCGCGTCATGATGTTTCGCCTCGATCACTCACAGGGGCACGAGATCCGCGCCGGCTGGGGCTTCCTCCGGGTTCGGCCCTGGAAGGGCGGCAAGGCCCTCGTCTCGTTTGGCGCGATGGTCGACATCGGCGACGGCGTGCTGGTCTCGATCATCCGGGCCGCAGTCCGCAAGGACCTCCTCCGTATCCCCGCGAACTTCAAGGGTTATGTCGAGGGCGAGGGGCGCGAGCTCTACGCCAAGTAGCCCGGATCATCCGTAAACTCGCCGATCGCGTTCTATCCGAGCCGAATTCTCACGCGATTCCAGGCGCTTCCCATGCGTGCGAAACAATTCGGAAACTAGCGCAATCTGGATATAATCTGGCTTCGGGGTTCGTCTTTGCCCGTGGAGGCCCCTATGAGCAGCGAAGAACGCAATTGGCAGCCCAGCCGAAAGCCCGCGCCCTGGTGGGCGCACATCCTTAGATGGTGGCTCTAGCATAGCCACCGCCTGATCGAAGGTAGTCAAGCCGCGAGAGTGAGCTCTTCGTCGGCGCGGTTGGGTTTTGCCGGCTCATCGATCTCGTCTCGCTCGCGGCGTCGGCCCTCTTCCAGCACGTGGTCGGGGACTTCGCGGATGTCCCACACCAGCCCTACCCAGCTCATCATCTTGAGCACGTAGTACGTCACGTCGATCTCGTACCAGTAGAAGCCGTTGCGGCATGAGGACTGGTAGCGGTGGTGATTGTTGTGCCACCCCTCCCCAAGGGTCAGGATAGCCGTCAGCGTGTTGTTGCGGCTGTCGTCCCCGGTGTCGAAGCGGCGCTTCCCCCACACGTGCGTGAGCGAGTTGATGAGGAAGGTGTTGTGCCAAACGAGCACGGTGCTCAAGAAAAACCCGATGAAGAGGCCTGGCCAGCCCGCCACCAACAAACAGAACACCGCCAAGATCGTCGGCGGCACGACCCAGTACCTGTCGAGCCAGCGAAGCTCCGGATACTTGGCGAAGTCTCGGATCTTGTCCCAACGGGTCTCGACGGTGGCGCTGTCAAACACCCAACCAACGTGCGCGTAGAAGAAGCTGCTCTGGACCGGCGAATGCACATCGCCCGGCTGGTCTGAAAGCTTGTGATGCACCCGGTGATGCGCAGCCCACCAAAGGACGCCCTTTTGAGAGCTCGTCTGAGCCAAGAACGCCAAAAAGAACTGCATCGCACGACTCGTCTTGTAGGTGCGATGCGAAAAGTATCGGTGGTAGCCCGCGGTGACGCCCCACTGGCGAACGAACAAGAGCACGACGCACAGCACGACGGACTGCCAGGTAGCCCCGGACCAGATCGCCCCAAGCACGGCTACGTGAGACAAGACGAATGGTGAGGCCTCGAGCCACGTCTGAGCTCGACTGGGCGAGTTGAGGGCGCCCTGCTCGGCCGCGATCACTGCTGGTTCCATGCTCCGGAAGCTATCCCACGCACGGTGTGCGTACCGTCATGGTTCAGTCCTCTTTCTGTCATAGTTGTGTAAAAGTCCCCACACTATCGCCTACCTACGCGATGAACTTGTAGCCGGCGCCTCGGACGGAGAGGAAATGGGTTGGATCGCTGGGATCGCCCTCGAAACGTCGGCGAAGCCGGGAGATGAAATTATCGACGGTCCGGGTGTTGCTGTAGTTTCGGAGCTTCCAGACGCGCTCGAGGAGCTCGGTGCGACTCAACACGCGGCCCGCGTTTTCGGCGAAGTAGCGCAGAAGGTCGAGCTCGAGCTGGGTCAGTTGGATTGGCTCCCCGGCGACTTTCACCTCGTGCGTGTCGAAGTTGATCTCCGCATCGCCGAACGACAGCCTGGAAGACTTCACGTGGTTCCCCGCATCTTGCTCCCACTGACGACGTCTAAGCACCGAGCGCACCCGTGCAAGCAGCTCGCCGAGCTCGAAGGGCTTCACCATGTAGTCGTCTGCCCCAGCCTCGAGGCCCCGAACGCGATCGTCCGGGGAAGAGCGCGCGGTAAGCATGATCACCGGAATGAAGTTCCCGGCCTCACGAAATCTCTTGCACAGGTCGAATCCGTTGACGTCTGGCAACATCACATCGAGCACGATCGCGTCGTAGCCCGTGGGGTCGAGTAGGCGCTGGCCAGCTTCTTTGGCGTTCGCTGCCACATCGACGCGATAGCCCTCGAGCTCGAGGTTGAGCTTGAGGCCTGCTGCGAGATGGTCTTCATCTTCGACGACGAGAAGTCGCTGGGAACTGCTCTGGGTCATGCCGTGCTCACCATATGCACCACAGGGAGCTCGACGCGCATCGTCGTCCCTAGCCCGCGGCCGTCAGAAAGTGCTTCAACCCTGCCACCCAACTGCTTCACCAGCGCCCAAACGACAAAGAGACCGAGTCCGGTGCCGCGTCGCTTGCGGACCTCTTGGTCTTCGACCCGATAGAAACGGTGAAATACCCTCTTGAGGTTCTTCCGATCGATCCCGATGCCGCTATCGCGAACCTCGAGCATGACTTTGCGATCGGCCTCCCTTCGGGCGATCACCTCGACTCGTGCTGGGCGATCCGAGTACTTCGCCGCGTTGTCGATGAGGTTCTTGACGACGATCTCGAGCGCGGCGCGGTCGGTACTCACCACGAGATCGGAGTCGACGTCGATGAGTACCTCCCGTAACTCGAGCTTGTGCCGAACACGGACCGACTGGGCGCAATCCTGGGCGAGCTCGGAAAGGGACACGTCGCTCAAGTTGAGCATGCCTGGGCGCGCGTACGAGAGTCGGTTGGCCTCGAGCACGTCGTCGATGAACGACCGGAGTCGATCGACGTCGTCGAGCATCATCGCACGAAGGTGCTCGCGGTCCGCGCCCTCGAGACCCTCTCGGTCCAGCGTCTCGAGGCAAAGCTGAAGCGATGCGAGAGGGCTTTTGAGCTCGTGTGTGACCGAGTCGATGAACGTATCTTGCTTGCGGACCTCGATGATCCCCCGCGCGAGCGAAATCACGAAAAGGACGAGCACCACGATGATGAGAACGAACGAAAGCGCCCCGAGGACGAGAAGCCACACGTCTCCGACGATGTCGGCAGAGCTCGCGATCTTCTGGGCGAGCAAGAAGGACCAGCCTACGAGCAACGCCGCGCTCAACAGAATGGTGACGGCGCCGAGCGTGATCGGAACCGAGATCGATGAACGAATTTTACGGCGACGTACCATTGGCCTAGACTCGCGCGCTCACTGCCCGCGCAGCAAACGCCATAGATTCTCTTTCTCCCACTGCTCAGCTGCGGAGTGGTATTCGAAGCTGCGCTCGCGCCTCTTGAACGCATTGGTGTGATAGTGTCTCCGGCCGCTCTTGACCACTGCCGGCATGTCGTGGTGAAGCATCTCGTGGAAGACCACGGCTTCGACGAAAAAGCTCGGAACCCAGGGCTGATCGAGCACTGGGTGGATGCGGATCAGCTGCTCGTCGGGAAGATAGGTGCCGAGCTGGAGCGAGCGCTGACGGCGTTTGGGTTGAACTCGTTTGCCCCAAGTGATCTTGACGTCAACCCTTCCCCCGAGGTGGCGTTCGGCCAAATCGTCCACGATCGCGCGGAGATCATGGTGAAGGCCCTGGGCACGGAGGGCGCTTTGCCCGCGTGCCGGCGCGACGTAGCGAGCCCGATGCTCCTCGATGAAGCAATCGATCGTGCCGGCGGGTCGTTGGCTCCCGGCGAGATAGTCCCCGACGGCTTCGAGGATGTCCTCGTCGGCCGTGAGGAACATGTGATGGAGACGGACCTCGAGCCGACCGCCCTTCGACTGCGCCGACAGCATGGTGCTCCGATTATCAGTGACGACGAGCCTGATTTGCTGGCCGAGGCGCTTCCCGAGCGCCTTGCTCCAGTCGGACGCGCGCGAGTATGCCCGGTCGAGATCGTCTCCGGAGCGCTCGGGCGCGCCGGGATCCGGGATCGTCGGGGAATCACCGGCAAACTCGAAGGAGAGTTGGAGCACGCCATTTCGAGCTAGAAGGTTGTCTCACCCTTGTCAACCGTGCTTTCAGAGAGGCGATCAGCAGGTTAGAATATCCCTGGATGCGTGCTGCCACTCGGGACCGCCTCGAAGGCCTAACGGTATTGCACCGACTGAGCGCCCCGGAGCAGCGTGAAGCCGCTTGGCGTCAGGGGATGGCGACGTTGGCACGCGCCGTCGTCGACGAACGTCGACCCGTGCCGCTCGAAGGGCTCGACCCGAATGCGCTGCTCCGAAGCATGGAGGTGGCCGTTCAAGGGGGATACGTCGAACGGCTCGACTGGCTGTCGGGTCCGGCCGCAGCAGCCGCTTTGTACGAGGTAGCCGCGGCGCTTCCGGCGAGCGCCATCAAGCGAAAGCTCGGTCGGTTGGTTTTGCAGCGCCTGCGGCGCGGTGACGCCGCCACGTTCGTCGCAGTGGCCACGCAGCTCGCGCTCGGATCACAGCGCGCTCTGAGTGGTCGATCCATGCGCGCGCGTATCGCGTTGGCGTTGAGCCTGCCGATCGGGACCGTCGCGAGCGCCGATGCCCTCGCGTTGGCCCTCATCTCTCGACAAGACCTGAGTCGCGATTGGCTTCACACCCCGGCAACGGGATCCCTGCCTTCGCGTCGTCTCACGGCGAGGCTATTGGAGCGCGCTGCGCGCGAGGCAGCGCGCAGGGGCGCCGAAGGAGACGACAGCGGAATCCGAGTGTTCTGCACGCGGCCGGTACGGGAGGCCTGGGACCGTCTGCTGGCGGATCGAGAGACACTCGTGTGGCGTCATGTGGCTTCCGCGCGCGGGTTGTTGGCTTCGTCGATGCCCGTGTTTCGAGAGGAGATGCATCGGCATCTCGACCCGGAGTTCACCATCACAGAATGGCGCCGGGCCGCGGCTTCCCTCGCGGCGAGCATTGCCGTCGAACCCGAGGAGGGGCTGCGCGCGTGTCGCGAACTGCTGGAATCGGTGGTGTTTCAACAGGACCATGGGATCGCCGCGGCCATGATCACCGGCCTCCCGCGCGCCGCAGAGAGCCATCCGGAAGCGGTGGAGGCTTTGCTCGATCAATTGATGCGGGTTGGAGGCCTCGACACCGCCGAAGCGCTCGTCGAGCTCAGGCGAGAGCGCCTCGGACCGGGCTTCGCCGACGCGGCCGCCGAGAAGGCCGAGGCCCATCTCCGAAAGTCGGTCGCTCAAGGCGGCAGTGAAGACGTCGGGCGTACCGCGCTCATGCGAGCCCTCGCCGAAGAGCTCAGCGTCGCGCGAGCGAAACGCGAGCCCACACTCCGTGACATGATCTCCGACGCACTCGAGACCTTTGCGCGCGAGGGCGCATACCAAGCCGCTCGAGAAGCCGAACCGATCCTCGAGGCAGCCGCAAGCAAGGCCGCGATACTCGAGAGGCCGGTGCAAGGCAACCCCGAAACCGACGTGGCGGCATTCCTCGCTCTGCGGGAGCTCGACTCGGCACTGTTCGAGACCTCCGCGCTCAACGATCTCGTGCTCCTCGGCGAGGACGACGACCCCGGGCAGGAGCACGATCATCGCTTGGGCGACCTCTTTCAGCGCGTCACCAACTGGTTGGTCATTCGAGAGGGCGATCCACTGCAAGAGGGAAGCCACGTCCCGCAGTTCACCACGCGCCTTCGACAGCTGCGAACGATGCTTCACCTCATCGACGCGGATGGCCTTCACGTCGACCCACGCAAGGATCTGGTGCGGCAGCGCCGGCTACTCACGCAGCGGGTGTTGCTCCATCGGGTGCAGCACGACCCCAAGAGC
Organism: Deltaproteobacteria bacterium; assembly: GCA_027295555.1. Taxonomy (GTDB): domain Bacteria; phylum Myxococcota_A; class Polyangia; order Polyangiales; family Houyiibacteriaceae; genus SG8-38. Next base: position 2,798 of record JAPUKT010000065.1, on the reverse strand, counting down.
ACGCTTCGGCGGACGCTTTGCGCCGCGACGGCACGGACTTGCGACGCCCTCGTCCGAGAAGACATCGCCGACGTGTCCGATATCGTCATCGCGACCGCTACACACGTGCCACATCTGGACGACTTGAAGACGATGGCCGAAGCGTCGAGGGTGCCCGAAATCGAGACGGCGCTCCGCGCGTACATCAAACTTCGGCAAGCCACTCAGACTGCCCAGCGCGACGGCCACGGTTTGGTGGCCGCCACCGACGCGCTCCGCACCATCGGCAACGAGCTCCCCGTCGCTTGCTCGGCCCGGGTCGAAGCCCTACGGCAGTCGCTATCGCTGCTGGCACGCGGCCTCCGCTCGGTGGCCGCGTCCAACTCACTCACCGAGGTCTCGGACCGCTCGGCGGCCACGCCGCTCGCACCCTTGGAACGCGGCGTCGCGACGCTTGCCCAACTGGCGAACGGTTCGCGCCGTCGGCTTGGGGACTCCGTTGGGGAATCGCCGACGGCGGGCGGAGCGATCTGGGCGATGGGGTTGGAGGTCGAACGCGCGTTGCACGCGTCGGTGTCCGAGATCGATCACGCATATGCAAATGCCGTGGCCGCGGTCGACAAGGACCTCCCTGGCGCATTTGCGCAGCTCACCAATGCAGTCTTGAAACATCTCAGACGGCTCCCGCTGGACGCGCCTCGACGCGCACCGAGCATTGCACCGCCGGAGCTCGATGCGGACGCGCCCCTTCCCGCCTGGGCTCCACCGAGCCGAATTCTGGGTGGTTTCTACTTGGCCAGGGCCATCGGAACGGGTGCGGTCGGTTCGGTCTTCGTCGCACGCCGCGTGGAAGAGCGGCAGGACGAGTCGGCCCCCCTCTTCGCCCTGAAAGTGCCGGACTACTCCGGCGCCGCGGCGCGCACCCTGTCTGAGGAGGAGTTCTTGCGTTTGTTCCGCGAGGAAGCTGGGGCGCTCCTTGCACTGCCCGAGCATCCCAACATCGCGCGTTTCGTGACTTTCGACGCAGGTGCGAGACCGAAGCCGATCTTGGTCATGGAACTGGTGAAAGGGCCCAGCCTCGAACGCATGCTTGAGATGGGCGATCTTTCGATCCGCCGAGCCAGGGACCTCCTGCTCGGCGTCGGAGCCGGTCTCGATGCGATGCATCAAGTCGGTGTCGCGCACCTGGACGTGAAGCCATCCAACATCATCGTGTGTAGTGCCGACGCGATCACCGGGGCCGGCAGCCCCCCGAAGCCGGTGCTCGTCGATTTCGGGCTCGCGGGACGGCATCTTCGGCCTGGGTGCGGCACGGCCAACTACGGGTCACCCGAGATCTGGGGCACGGGGGATACCAGCCAGGCGATCCCGGCCGACGTCTACGCATTCGGCTGCCTGATCTTCGAAGCCTACACCGGAGAAACGCTCTTCGACGGCAACAGCGAGGGCGCGATGATCACACAGCACGTGACCCACGACGGTGACCCGGAACCGGTGCGCGCGTTGCTCACCCAACCCGAAACTCGCGAGCTCGGCGCGCTCGTCGCCCGATGCCTGCGCCGCGACCCGAACGACCGCATCACGATTCGCCAGGCACGCCAGTTCCTCGCCAACCTGAAGCTCGGCATCGAGAACGAGCACTGGCCTGTGCGGATCGCGAGTTAGCGCTCGCCGGACTCGTCGTCCGGCCCCTCCGGGCCAACCTGGACGATGTGGAACTCGACGCGTCGGTTCTGCGCCAGCTCTGCCCTCGTCTTGGCGTCGGGAACGATCGGTCGCGTGGGACCGAAGCCCTCGGCGATGAGACGGTCCCTGCTGACCTTGCCCCTGCCGACGAGGTAGCGGACGACCGTCTCGGCGCGCTTCCGCGAGAGCCTCATGTTGAACTTGAGACTACCGGTCGAATCGGTGTGACCCTCCACTCGGATGAGCGGGATCTCCGGGTGCGCGTTCAGGACCGCTGCAACGTTGTCGAGGAGTGCGAAGGAACGGCTCTGGAGCTTCGCGCTACCGGTCTTGAAGTACACCTTCTCGAGAATTTCAAGTCGCTCGGCTCCGATGACTACGAGCTGCGCCTCCTGGCAGCCATGGTTTTCAACTGTCCCAGGCTCATCCGGGCAGTTGTCGACTCGGTCCGGCACGCCGTCGCCATCACGGTCGGCATCCGGACAACCGTTGTTCTCCGGCGGACCGGGCTCGTCCGGACACATGTCGTCGACATCGAGAATGCCGTCGCCGTCGTTATCCGGATCGGGACAACCGTCCTCGTCCTCGAAACCATCGATGTCTTCAGGATCCATCGGACAGCCATCGTCGACGTCGAGCACACCATCGCCGTCGTTGTCGAAATCGGGACAGCCATCTTCATCCTGGAAGCCGTCGAAGTCCTCTGGGTCGTTCGGGCACTGGTCGATGTCGTCCGGAATGCCGTCGCCATCGGCATCCATCACGGCGACGACGACTTCCTTCTCAGGCATCGTGAAGCCGATCATGCCGATCACCCGAAAGTCGGGCGCGCCGTACCCCGGGGTCACTCCCCCACCGCCCGCAACACCCAAGGCCAGGCCGTTGTGGCCGTTGTATTTGAAGCCGCCGAGGGCCTCGACCGGCGTCTCCTCGCGGCCACCGAAACCGGTCTGGCTCGCCGCGGCGGTTCGGCCGAACGCTTCAGCCGTGATCATGAAGCGGTCGTCTCCCATCAAGACCTGCAAGCCACCTCCCCAGGTGAGCTGGCTCCCGAGCTTGAGGGCCAGGACGTCCTGGACGTAGCTGGTCTTGTAGCCGAAGTTGAGTGGAATGCGGATGTGGTCGCCTGCATT
>JAPUKT010000064.1 GCA_027295555.1 Deltaproteobacteria bacterium | reverse complement strand
GCCCCCCGAGGCACGAAATATCGAGTCTTCGGCGCGTTGGCGGTCGCCGCCTTCACGACCACGGCAGCTACCTCCTCGGGGGATACCGCACTCTTGAGCTGCTCGGTCGCGAAATCGTCGAGATCGGCCATCAGCTGGCGGTAGGGATTGTCAGGGTCGTCACGCAGATGTTGCCCGGCTTCTCGCGTCTTCTCGAACGTTGGCGTGTCGACGAACCCGGGGACCACTAGACTGAGCTGAATGTTCCAGGGAGCGAGCTCGAGCCGCATGCAAGCGGTCATCGCTTCCATTCCCCCTTTGGTGGCTGCGTAGGCCGCTGCGATCGGTGCGCCCACGTATCGCGAAAGCGATCCAATATTGATGATACGGCCCCCACCTTGGGCGCGCATCGTTGGCGTCAACTCGCCGATCAGTTGCATGCCCGAAAGCAGGTTCACATCGAAGACGTGCCGCAAGGCCTTTCGATCGAGTTGCTCGAGCGCGTATGGAGGCCCGTACCCCGCGTTGTTCACCAGCACGTCGACGCGACCGAATTCTTCGAGCGCCTTTTTTACCAGGGCCGAAGTGTCCTTTGTATCGCTGAGATCGGTCGGCACGCTCAGCGCTTTTCCACCTTTTCCGGCGATCTCATCGGCAAGTCGATCGAGCAAGTCCTTGCGTCGCGCAGCCAGCACCACAGCAAAGCCGGCCTCGGCGAAACAATGGGCGGTCGCCTCGCCGATGCCGGAAGAAGCCCCGGTCACGATGGCCACTTTGGTGGTCTTCTTGTCGTCGCTCATGTGTGCTCCACGTTTTGCCGGCTATGGCGGAGCGTGCTAGTCGACGCAACCCGGTAGGGCGCCGAGCTTCTGCCGCGCGTCGATCCCAGTGTCTGCCCCGCCGCCGCATCGAACCCGCTTCATCCGTCTGCTGAATCGCGTCGGAGGGGTGGTCGCACCACGATGGCCTTCGCTGGACCCGGACAGCATCGTCCGGGCAGCTGCACGCAAGGCCGAGTCCGATCAGTTTGGCGATGAGGGCTTCTTGGAAGCGCTACCGATCCTGGTCGACGCGGTGGAGCGTGAAGCTGACCTCAGCTGGATTGGCCGTGTGGCCTGCCGGCAGTCGCTGACCATGGCGCTCGAGAGTCGCTTCGCCATCTACCGGCATCGTGCACAGCACCCGGAGATCGTGGGCGTGCCGATCGAGCGGCCTCTCTTCATCGTCGGTTTCCCTCGGACTGGGACGACCATCTTGTTCAATCTACTCGCCCAGGATCCCGCGAACCGCACGCCGCTAGGCTGGGAGACGCAGTTTCCGAATCCGCCACCCGAGTCTGCAACGTACACGACCGATCGCCGTATCGAAAAGGCGCGCAAGTACTTCGGCCAGATGGACGCTATGGCTCCCTCACTCGCGTCGATTCACGAGGTGGGCGCCGAGCTTCCCCAAGAGTGCATGCCGATCCTGGCGCACAGCATGCTCAGCCCTCAGGCCAACGTCACCTTCAACATCCCGAGCTATCAGGACTGGGTTGACAAGCAGCGTGCTGCCCCGGCTTACACCTACCATCGGCACTTCCTGGAACACCTTCAAAGCCGTCACATGAAGGATCGATGGGTGCTGAAAAGCCCCGTACACCTCGCAACCCTCGATGCGCTGCTCGAAGAGTACCCCGACGCCCGTTTGATCTTTACGCACCGAGACCCGGCGAAGACCATCCCGTCGCTTGCGAGCCTCGTCTACACGGTTCGGGGGATCGTCACCGACACGGTCGATCCCAAGAAAGTCGGCCCGGAGCAACTCGAATGGTGGGCCAAGTCGCTCGACCACGCGATGAAGGTGCGTGACCGGCATGCGGATAAGGCCGATCAGTTCATGGACATGCAGTTCGAGGAGGTGATCGCCGATCCCGTCGCGGCGCTCGCACGCGCATACGAGCACTTCGATATTCCCTGGTCGGATGAAGTCGAGAATCGCATGCGAGAGTTCCTGGCCGACAGCCCGCGTGGAAAGCACGGCTCGCATCGCTACGAGCTCGAAGACTTTGGAATCGAGCTCGGTCAGATCCGGGAACGATTCGCAAGCTATTGTCGGGCCTACGTTGACATTTCGGGAGCGGAATGTTAGACGCGAAAATCAGAATGACTATTCCGGTCCAAGTCGAGCATGGAGCGGTGCCCGGCGGAGCGACGACCCACATCCCCTGCGTCGATCCTGCGACAAAGGAACCTCTGGGCGAAATCCGCGTCGACACCCCTGCCGATGTCGACGCCGCAGTCGCCCGCGCGAAGGTCGCCCAACGGGATTGGCGCAAGACTTCCTTCGAAGAGCGGCGTGAGCTGTTGCGCGGGCTGCTGACGTACACCGTCGACAACAAGGACGAGATTTGCCTCACCATCCAACGCGACTCTGGAAAGACCCGCGAGAACGCCCTCATCGGAGAGATCTGGACGACCTGCGAGAAATTCCGCTGGATGATCAACGATGGCGAGAAGCACCTTCGTCCCGAGCGGGTGTCCTCCGGTTTGCTCTTGCACAAAAAGGCCCGGCTCGAGTTTCATCCGCTCGGTGTCGTAGCCTCGATCATTCCGTGGAACTACCCGTTCCAGAACATCGTCAACCCGATCATCCCGGCCTTGATGGCCGGCAACGCGATCGTGATCAAGCCCTCCGAATGGGTGGCCTGGTCGAGCGCACAATTCATCTCCGCGTTTCGAGGAGTCATCGAAGAGGCTGGGTACAACCCCGACTTGATCCAGGCGGTGCAAGGGTACGGGGCGACTGGGGCCGCACTCGTTCGCTCCGAGGTCGACACCATTCTGTTCATCGGCTCGGTCAAGAACGGGCGCCGGGTCATCGAGGGCAGCGCAGAGCGCACCACCCCGGTCGTCATGGAGCTCGGCGGCAAGGACGCGTTCATCGTCTGTGACGATGCAAACCTCGAACAAGCGGTCCATGCCTCGATGACCGGTTGCTACATCAACTGCGGTCAGAACTGCGTTGCTTCAGAGCGACTCCTCGTGCATGACGCCATCTACGACGCGTTCGAGAAGCGGGCCGCAGAGCTCGTGAAAGACTTTCGACAGGGCAATAGCCGTGAAGAGCTCGTCGACGTTGGGGCCATCGTCACCCCGCTCCAGCTCGACGTCATCGAAAAGGCAGTGAACGGTGCGATCGCCCAAGGGGCACGCCTGGTTGCAGGCGGCAAGCGAACGCTCACGGACAAGGGCGACTATTTCGAGCCGACGATCCTCGCTGACGTCACCCCCGACATGGACATCACGCAAG
>JAPUKT010000063.1 GCA_027295555.1 Deltaproteobacteria bacterium | reverse complement strand
CTCGAAGACCCAAAGATCGACCGTGAAGGAGAGCGCGAGCAATGGGAGCTGCTCACGGATAAGCTCGAAAAGAAGGCACTCCGAACCGTCCAGGAAGAAAAGCCTACCGCCTGATCCAAAAACGTAGTGTGCGAGAGATTTTCGTTTGTGGTCACGGCCGCAGGATCGATCCCGGTCGGGCCTGCGGCCCGTCAGTTGGTCCCGCCCCACCGCCCCCACGCTATCGCCTAGGGAAGCCGAAAGCTGAGGACGGTCCTTTCGTCAGTCTCGACTCCGTATACTTCGCGGATCGGCTCCGCGGAGATGATGTCGGCGGTTACGCCTTGATGGGTCAGCCGGCCGTCCTTGAGCAAGATGGCGCGGTCGGTGAATCGGGCGGCGTCGTCGAGTCGATGCAGCACGGCCATGATGCAGTAGCCGCTCGCCGTGAGCTCCTTCAATAGCTCGTAGAACGAAAGCGCGTGACGGATGTCGAGTGACGCGGTGGGCTCGTCGAGAAGGATCAGCCTAGCTTCCGTTGCAAGCGCTCGGGCGAGCAAGACACGGCGTTGCTCGCCTCCAGAGAGCCGGGTGAACGACCGCTTTCGCAAATGTGCGACGTCGACCACTTCCATGGCGTGCTCGACGGCCGCGTGGTGACTGTGCCTATCGGTCCGCAAGCTGTACCGAGCCTGTTGCACGACGTGCTCCACCCGAAAAGGGCTGGCGAGCAAGGATACCTGGGGCACATACGCGAGGAGCTGCACCCGGTCCGAGCGATGCAGGCTACGCAGATCCTGGCCCGCGACCTCGATTCGGCCCTCGTACGGAAGAAGCCCGGCGACCGCTTTGAGAAGTGTCGTCTTGCCGGCCCCGTTCGGCCCTAGCACTGCGGTGATCGCGCCGTACTGCGCCTGAAAAGAGATGTCGTGCAGTACTTCTCGTGCGCCGAGCGTCACCTGAACGCCCTCGGTGTATACCGCGGAGTCACCCATCGTAGGCCTCCCGTTGCATGCGAAGGAGCAGCCAAAGGAACAAAGGCGCACCGATGAGACCCGTCACGATACCAAGCGGGATCTCAGAGCGCCCGGGAAGCACGCGGCCGAGCGCGTCGCATGCAATGAGAAACGCTCCGCCGAGCAAGGCAGAAGTTGGCACTAGGCGGCGGTGCTCGGCCCCGACGAGCGGTCGAAGCGCGTGCGGCACGATTAGTCCGACGAACGCGACTCCGCCGCCAAGTGACACTGCCGCGCCGGTGAGAACCGCCACCCATACCACGACCCATCTCCGCGTGGCTTTGACATCGACGCCCAGGCTCGCAGCCTCTTCCTCCCCCGAAAGCATCACATCGAGCGCGTGCCCCCAACCCCAAATGGCTACCGTGCCTGCGACAACCAGGGGCAGCGCAAACAACACCTGACGCGGACCTGTCCCACTGACGCTTCCGAGCGACCAGGCCACCATCGTGCGCCCGAGCTCCCAGGACTCTTGAGCCATGCTGGTCAGGAAGCTTCCAAAGCTCAGAAAGAGCGAAGACAAGATGAAGCCGGTTAGCAGCAGAGTGAGAAGGTCCACGCCTGCGCGGAGAAACACCAATAGGATCCCAAGCGCCACGAGCGCTCCCAGCAAGCTGCCGATGGGCAGCACCATTTCGGTCATGTGAGCGGCAGTGGCGCCGGACAGGGCGCTCGCTGCGATGAGCCCGATCTGACCGCCGAGGTTTGCACCGGCGGTGGTGCCGAGGATCGAAGGGCTCGCAAGCGGGTTTCGAAACAGCCCCTGAACCGCGACACCGCCAACAGACAACGCTGCGCCGGCCAGGAACGCCGCAAGCAGACGCGCGCCCCGGAGTTGCAACAGCGTCGCGCGCAGGCTTTCGTCACCGAGCGAAGCGGTGCCCGTGAAGAGAGCTAGCGCTGCCGCGACGATGACCGCAAGCACGAGCGCAACATGTAGGCGGGTGGCGGACATTCGAGGCTCGCAGAGGGGTACGCGTGCTGCGACTTCTCGTCAATCGACGTCTTTTTCGCCAGGGCTCACCCGATCCCATCTACTATCGAGGTCATGCGGTTGCTTGGGCGCTTGGCGTCTTACTTGGCTTTGGGCCTATGCGCGTGGGCTGGCCTGGCCTCAGCACAGGACCTCGTGCCGCCCAAAGTGAAGACCTTGCCCACCGTGGAGGTTCCTCCCGGGGTCGAGATGCCCGAGAGCCGCGTCGTCCGGTTGCTGGTGCGGATCGAACCCGATGGTTCGGCAGTGGTCGAGCAGTGCAACGCGGACAGGCCTCTTTGCGACGTCATCAACGAGGCGATTGCCGATTCGGAGTTCGTGCCGGCAACCCGCGAAGGGAATCCCGTTCCATCCCGCATTCAAGTCGATATTCGCCTCACCGTTCCGCCCGCTGCGGAAGAGACACCGGGCTCGTCTCCGGAGACCGCGGTCGTCACCGAAACGATCGGGGAGGGCACGACAGAAGAGCTGGTTTTCTCCGAAACCGCGGAAGTCGATGCACGCACGCAGCAGCCCATCCAATTCGAGCTCGAAGGCATTCGGAACATTCCCGGTACCCTCGGCGATCCCTTTCGTACGCTCTTGCTCATGCCCTGCGTCGTTCCCATCACGAACGGTCAGCCCTACGGCTACGTGTGTGGCGCACCCCCAGCGGGCACCGCGTA
>JAPUKT010000062.1 GCA_027295555.1 Deltaproteobacteria bacterium | reverse complement strand
GGCTGGAAGCGCTACGGGCTCGTGCGAACGGATGAGGTGCCGGGAGGCTGAGCTTGTTGCCGGCCGCGGACCCATGAGCGAGCGCTCCGATCGCAGCTTCCTTGGGACACAGACACGTAAGCGATCGAAATGATCCGAGAACTTGTGACTACTCGTCAGACGTCTACGAGGACGAGGAGGGGAAAGCCCCTAGACGAGGAGCGGCGCAAGCACGAGCGACACGATGGCCATCAGCTTCACGAGGATGTTCAAGGACGGGCCGGCCGTATCTTTGAAGGGATCGCCAACGGTGTCGCCCACGACTGCCGCGTTGTGGGCATCGCTGCCCTTGGGGTGAACCGAGCCATCGGCCATCTTGTAGCCGCCGCTCTCGAAGGACTTCTTGGCGTTGTCCCAAGCCCCGCCGGCGTTCGCCATGAAGAGAGCCATGAGAACGCCCGACACGGTGACGCCCGCGAGCATGCCACCAAGCGGCTCGGGGCCCATCACGAAGCCGACAATGACCGGCGTGAGGATTGCGAGCGCGCCCGGCGCGATCATGCGCTTGAGCGAAGCTTCAGTGGAGATCTTCACACAACGCGCGGTATCGGGCTTGGCTTTGCCTTCGAGCAGACCCGGAATCTCGCGGAACTGCCGGCGAACCTCTTCGATCATCTCCATCGCGGCCTCACCCACGGCCTTCATCGCCATCGAGGAGAAGAGGAACGGAAGCATGCCGCCGAGGAACAGGCCAGCCATGACCAACGGCTTCGAAATGTTGATGCCGGTAATCCCGGCGGTCTGCGCGAACGCAGCGAACAGAGCGAGAGCGGTCATGGCGGCGGAACCGATCGCGAAGCCCTTACCGATGGCCGCGGTGGTGTTACCAACAGCATCGAGCTTGTCGGTGCGTTCGCGAACCTGCGGGTCCTGGCCGCTCATCTGCGCGATGCCACCCGCGTTGTCGGCGATTGGGCCGTACGCGTCGACCGCAAGCTGAATGCCGGTCGTGGAAAGCATACCGAGCGCAGCGATGGCCACGCCGTAGAGGCCGGCCACCTCGGCCGCGGCCACCACGGCAAAGGCGATGACGAGGATCGGCAACGCGGTGGACTGCATGCCCACCGCGAGACCCGCGATGATGTTGGTCGCGGTGCCGGTCTTGCTCTGCTCCGCAATGTTATCGACCGGGGGCTTGCCCATCGAGGTGTAGTACGAGGTGATGAGACCCACCGCGACACCGGCCAGCAGGCCAGCCACGGTCGCCCAGCCGACGTCCGTCCACGTCACGAGCTGCCCCTGCTGGTTGAGCGCACCCTCGGCCGGCCACATGTACTTGGCGATCCCGAAGGTCGCGAGAGCCATCACGCCGGCGGCACCAAAAGCCCCCCTATCGAGCGCGTGCTGGGGATCGGCACCCTCCTTCATGCGCACGAAAAACGTGCCAACGATGGAGCAGATGATACCCGCGCCCGCGATCACGAGCGGCATGATCACCGGGCCGACCGATGTGCCTTCTGAAACGACGTTGAAGCCAAGCGCCAACACCATCCCGCCGATGATGGCGCCAACGAACGACTCGAAGAGGTCCGCTCCCATGCCAGCCACGTCGCCGACGTTGTCACCGACGTTATCCGCGATGACGGCTGGGTTACGCGGATCGTCCTCGGGAAGACCCGACTCGACCTTGCCGACGAGGTCGGCGCCGACATCCGCTGCCTTCGTGTAGATGCCCCCGCCCACGCGAGCGAAGAGCGCGATCGACGATGCGCCCATCGAGAAGCCGGTGATCACGTTGACCGTTCGAATCAGCTCCCAGCCGAGGACGTCGTTGAAGAGGATGTAGAGCCCGCCGAGGCCCAGCGTAGCGAGGCCGACGACGGTCATGCCCATCACCGTGCCGCCGTTGAAGGCGACAGCCAACGCAGGGGCCAAGCCCTCACGAGCCGCCGCAGTGGTGCGCACGTTGGCGTTCGTGGCGACTCTCATCCCGGCCCAGCCGGCGACCGCGGAGGAAGTGGCGCCCGCGACGAAGGCTCCCGCAATTTGCCAACCCCGCGATGCGTCGCCGAAGTACGCCAGTGCGAGAATCGAGGCGACGACGAACACGAAGACCGTCAGAACTCGATACTCAGCACGGAGGAAAGCCAGCGCGCCTTCCTGAATCTGCCCGGCGATCTCGACCATGTTCGCTTCGCCCGGGCTCTGCTTGGAAACCCATCGTGCCTTCGTCCAGGCGAAAAGGAGAGCAAGCACGCCCGCTGCAGGGGCTGCATAAATCAGTTTGTCTATATCCACTGAACCTCTATTCGCGCCCGGTCCCGGTGAAAAGCTTGGCGGGCGGCGCGTTTCTACAAGATTTGAAAATTAGGTCAAACGCAGCCGCCAGGGAGTTGCCAGATCCTTGAAAATACAGTGGAATCAAGTCCTCCGAGTTTCGGCAATCGCCTCACGGGCCGCAGCAAAGTCCGGAGGGCCCTGCACGTTCAGGCGCCCGACATTCTTGTCGATTCGGACCAAGAGGCCGCTCAGAACCCGCCCCGGCCCCACCTCGACGAAGAGGGAGACCCCATCCGCGATCATGCGGCGGACGCTGTCCTCCCACCTGACCGGCCGGCTGACCTGACGGACCAACGCATCCTTGGCGGCCGCTGCCTCGATGACGGGCTCGGCGTCGACATTGACATACACGGGCACACTTGGGTTCGAAAACGCGATCCCTTCGATGTCTTGGGCGAGCCGTCGCTCCGCCGGTTCCATCAGCGTCGAGTGAAACGGGGCGCTCACCGGAAGCGAGCTCGCACGCGCGCCAGCTTCCTTGAGCTTCACGCCGGCCTCGTGCACCGCGCCAGTCTCACCCGCGATCACGATCTGCTGGGGCGAGTTGTAGTTCACCGCTTCGACCAACCCGGGCACTTCCGCGCAGATGCGCTCGACCAACGCGCGATCGGCCTTGAGGACCGCCGCCATCGCGCCTTCCCCGTACGGCACGGCGTCTTGCATGTACTGCCCGCGCTTTCGAACCAGTCGCACCGCATCGGCGAAATGGAGGGTGCCGGCGGCCACGTGCGCCGAGTACTCCCCGAGGCTGTGGCCCGCCACGATGTCGAGGGGTGCATCGAGCGCACGGAGCAGTGCGACCGACGTGGTCAAGACCGCCGGCTGGGTATTGGCCGTGAGCTTCAGATCTTCTTCGGGCCCTTCGAAGCAAAGCTCGGACAGTTTTTCGCCGAGTGCATCGTCGGCGGCTTCGAAAACTTCGCGCGCGGCTTCGAACTCCCCGTACGCCTCACGGCCCATTCCGACTTCTTGACTACCCTGACCCGGGAAAACAAATGCGACCTTGCCCATCGCGGAGGTGCATAGCACGATCGACTGGGAGTCTCGTTTGGAAGAACCGAACAACGCCGAAGACACCGAGCACCTGAGCGCTCTCTCGGTCGGTCACTACATCATGGCCGGCCTCACGGCGATCAGCGCGATACCTCTGGTGGCCTGGGCCTTTGCGGGCGCGAAAATCGCCGAACAACTCGCCAACCAGATGGCTCTGATGATGGGGGATCTCTCCGGACAAACGGGCGTCGACCCGTTCGCCGGCGCCCCCGAGGCGATGATGAAAGATCTCGGGACCCTCGTGATCATGATGACGGTGCTGAGCGTCGTGTTGGTGGTCGTGACAGCGATCGGCTTTTTCCTCGTTGGGCTGAAACTTCGCCAGCACCGATGGTGGACCTTTTGTTATTTGAGTGGCTGGGGTGAATGCCTGATGTTCCCATTCGGGACGATCCTCGGGGTGTTCACGATCATCGTGTTGTCGCGCCCGGGCGTGAAGCGATCATTCGGCATGCGCTGACCCGACCGCATGAGCGAAACCCAAGGCGATTGACAACGGCCCCTGCCGGCCGTACCGAAGAACGCTGACTGGAGGCTACTCGATGGTTGAAGCAGAAGAGCTCGAGGAAAGGATTCGGCAGGGCGTAGAGGACGTGTCGCACCTTGTGGTCACCGACCTCACCGGCACCAAGGACCACTGGGAAGCCCTCATCGTCTCCGAGGCTTTTAACGGCAAAAACCGCATCGAACAGCACCAGATGGTCTACGCAGCGCTAGGCGAGCTCATGGCGGGCCCCGTCCATGCACTTGCGCTCAAGACCTACTCGCCCGAGAGTTGGGCTAAGCAAGAGGGTTAACATGGAAGATTCGGTCCGAGAACAGATTCAGGGCATCATCGACTCCAACGACGTCGTCCTTTTCATGAAGGGCACGAAACATTTCCCACAATGTGGTTTTTCGGCCACGCTCGTCGAGGTGCTTCGCCGCTCGGGCTCGGACTTTCAGGACGTGAACGTCCTGGAGAATTCCGAGATTCGACAGGGGATCAAGGAGTTCGCCAACTGGCCAACGATCCCGCAGCTTTACGTCCACGGGAAATTTGTCGGCGGCTGCGATATCATTCGCGAAATGTACGAGAAGGGTGAACTCGACGCCGTGCTTTCTGCTAAAGAAAGCTAGTGCGTCGAACCCCTATTGCCGAGCTTCTTGGCGGCAAATACGAAGTGCTCGAGCTCGCCGGCGAAGGCGGGATGGCCAAGGTATATCGTGGCCAGACCCTCGGCGCGGCAGGGTTCACTCGGCCGATCGCCATCAAGCGCGTCTTGGCGCCGCTGAGTCAGAATCCTGAGTTCCTGAAGATGTTCGTCGAGGAGGCACGCGTCGTGTCGGAGCTCGAGCATCCGAACATCGCCCAGATTCACGACTTCGATCGCGACCGCGCGGGAGAGTACTACTTGGTTCTCGAGTGGGTCGATGGCCTCACCCTCGCCGAGTGGCGGGAAGCCTATCGCAAGAACGGCCGACAAACGCCGTGGCACCTCGTCGCTGCGATTGGCATCGAAGTGCTGAAGGCGCTCCACGCCGCCCACGTGCACGTCGACCGGAGCGGAAACCCAGCGCCGATCTTTCACCGAGACGTGACGCCGCAGAACGCCATGGTCAGCAAGTGCGGGGTGGTGAAGCTTACCGATTTCGGGCTGGCGCGCGCGATGGACCGGAGCAGCATCACCAAACCCGGATTCGTGAAGGGCAAGATCGCCTACTTGGCGCCGGAGCTCACGTACGAGGCCGACCCGAGCGCACAAACCGATCTCTTCAGCGTTGGCGTGGTGCTTTGGGAGGTTCTCGCCGGAGAAAAGTTGTTCAAAGGCAAGGATCCCGTCAAAGTCGTGGGGTTCATTCGTGATATGGAGATTCCGAGCCTCGCCGAGATGCGAGAAGATGTGCCTGCACGCCTCCGAGAAATCATCGAGCGGGCACTGCAACGTGAACCGACCGACCGATATCGAACGGCGCATGCCATGGGGCGTGACCTCGCAGCCCTTCTCCGTGCGACACAAGAACCAACTGACTCCGACGTGATCGCCAAGAGCGTCGACTGGGCCCAACGACAGCTCAATGCGGACAACCAGACCGAGGGCGCGACCAAGTCGTTTCCCCCTGAGCTGGCGCTCGCGCTTGCAGGCGCCGCCGACGAAACGATCCGCGACACGAGCATCCCGCTCACCCGACGAACCAAGAGGCAATAAAAAAGGACAGGCCCCTTTTTCGCGATCGTCGCTAGTGTCCGATCCGCACACTACAGCAGCTCGACGCCGAGACCGAACAGCACCGAAATGAGGATGAAGGGTGGGGTCATACCGATCATCGCCGCGACCATGTAGTCGCGGAACGTAACGCCAGACATGGCAAGGGTGTAGTTCACCGGCGGTATCGCCCACAGGAACAAGCGGATCACGATCATCGACCGAAGGGGTTGTTGCTCGAGGCGGTCGAACCACTTCTTGAGGAAGGGCCTTTTGATCTCCTTCAGCGGTTGCCCCCCAATCGTGCGAACGATGATGAAGGAAATCCCGACGGAAATAGTGGCGGCAATTACCGAGGCCACGGACCCCCAGACGGGGCCATACGCCAGCCCGGCGACGGCAACGAATACGAAGCCCGGAATGTAGAGCAGCTGGCCAACTGCAAAGGTCACGGCGAACACGAAGAACCCCCCAACGCCGGCGGCCCGCATCGACTCACGAATTCCTTCGACGGTGAGTTGCTCGGTGAACCCGGTGACGCGACCGATCACATAGACGCCGACCAGAAACGCGGCGAGCAGCGTGAGGCGCACCCAGGTTCGATTCACCGGGCGCAGTAAGGCACAGTCGTTAAAGAAAGACCAGCGGCCTTTGGCGGGCTAGGGCTCGAGTAACGTGTCCAAGGGATTCCGCGTCACCCGGTTGGACCCGTCGAGGGAGTTGATGTCGATGCGGCTGAGGTCCACGCGCGGCGAGAAAATTGCCCGGTGGAACGAATCTACCACCCGCTGCGGATAGCCGCTTCCGGTCTCACCCTCCTCGAGCTCCGTTTCGCTGCAACCCCACGAGGTACCCGTTCGGCCGAACAAGCAGGCCTGTCCTCCGGAGACTTGAATTCGCAGGCCATCCTCCGAGCGTTCGAACCGCGGTGAACGACGCAGCGCCTTCGCGATCTCTCGATCGACCTTCGAGCCTGATGCTTCGATCTTCACGGGAAGTGACCAACCGAGTCGCCTAAAGAGACCTGGGTCGGCGCCAAGAACTTCTTCGTAAAACGCGACAGTTTGCCGCGGGTCCGAAAGCGAGCTCGCCAGTATCGCTCTCACCCGCTCGCGGAGCAGCGCATCGCCCGGCTGCAGACCTTCGAACGCGAGCTTCGCATGCTGGGTCGCTTCGTCGTAGCGCCCTTGTACGAGAGCGACCTCGGCAAGCACGGCGTCGTAGTATGCCGAAGCGCCATCCCTCGGATCTTCCACGCGCACGCGGTTGACCGCCGCGCGCACCACGCCGGGCCCGAGCACTGGGATCAAGTCCCCGAGCAACCACGGTGGCATGACCGCGCTTCGGGCGGTTCCGATGGCAAACGTCCCCACCAGGCGAGATCCATCGTCAAGAAACCGTGCTGCTTGCCGCGCGCTCATCCAGGCCTGGAAACGCAGCCAGCTCGCTTTCGCGTACGCCCACCACCGTTCGTAGAAAGGCTTGGCAACTGCGCGCTCGATGGTCATTTCGGCGAGCATCAATCGGGCCTGGCGATCGAGCAGCGCGACGATGCTTCGGTCCTGCTCCGGATCGCGACTGTTGTGTGCACGACGATCGGGAAGCACGACAGCCTTGTCCGTGATGCGCAAGGCTTCGTCGGGCCTTCCCATCAGCAACAGGAAGGCAGCCAACGACCGACGCGCCTCGTTCCGATCGGAATCCCTCACGTGAGCTGGCCGCGCGGCTCGGTGACGAGGCACCTCTCGCAGCGCAGAAAGAGACTCCGCAAAGCGGCCCGCGCGCATGTAGAGGTCTGCAAGCTCGAGCCAAGGGTTTCCGTACCACGAGATACCACTCTTGGTGGCTTCCATCAGAAAGCGCTCGGCTTCGTCGAAGCGAAAGACCGACCTCGCAGCCTCGGCATAGTTGCCGAGGTCGACCGCCGTCGCGCTGCCGAAATGGCTTCTCGCGTATCCAACGGCGTCGCGACACACTTCGTAGCTCTTCGCGTCGTCGCCTGCTTCGAACTCGATCGCGCATAGCGCATTCTTGGCGCGCTCGATCTGATATGGGTCCCCTGTCGCTAGGCCCTCCTCGGCAGCAAGGCGCGCTTCTGCAAAAAGCCGCTTCTTCATCAGCGGCCACGCAAGCTCGGCCTTCAACTGCGGTGTGTAGAGCTCGTTAAATCGCCGCATGAAATTGAGCTGCTCGTCGTAGTGCTCCAAGTTGCCGTGCGTCCCAGTGAGCGCATTCAGGATGCGAGCATGCCATCGCCACGGCCCGCTCGGGGCGGGCGTCGCACCATGCTCGGCCTCGAAGAGCTCCAAAGCTCGGGTTTCATGGAATAGCGCCTTGGGGAAGTTTGCC
>JAPUKT010000061.1 GCA_027295555.1 Deltaproteobacteria bacterium | reverse complement strand
ACCAGATGCGGGACGCGCTCGATCAGCCGACGCACGAGCGCGCCGTCGCGAAGGGGTTCCGCGCGAAGGGCGTCGCTCTGGTCACCGGACTGGCGCTCGTGTGGGGGTGGTGGGGTGGGACCTGTCACTGGCCTCTGATGTCGGTGTGGTTTGACCTGTCACTGGTCGCCTCCTTCTTCAGCCCGGCGTTGGGTAAGGATGGTTTTCACGCGGGCGAGATCCCGGCGAAGCTTCTGAATCGAGCTCGTGTCATCGAGCTGACTCGTGTAGTTGTCGAACTGCGCCTTCCAAAGCTGGCGTCGAACGTCTCCTTCCATGATCGAGAGCTCCTCGGTGGTGCTTTCACGAATGTCGGCGGGCTTCATAGCTCGGCCTCCCTCGACCGGAAGGCCGTCTTGAGCGGCAGCTTGTGTGCAGCGAGTTGGAAGGCCTCGCGCGCGAGTTCCTCGGAAACGCCCTGGATTTCGTAGAGCATGCGGCCTGGCTTCACGACTGCGACCCAGCCTTCGATGGGGCCTTTACCCTTACCCATACGAGTTTCGAGCGGCTTCTTGGTGATCGGCTTGTCCGGGAAGATGCGAATGAAGAGCTGGCCCTGACGCTTCACCTTTCGCTGAATCGTCATACGAGCCGCTTCGATCTGACGCTGGTTGATCCGTGCGGGCTCGAGCGCCTGAAGACCGAAGTCACCGAATGAGACTTTGCTTCCGCGATACGCCTTTCCACGCATTCGGCCTTTTTGCATCTTACGGAATTTGGTTTTCTTTGGTTGAAGCATGACTCGTCCTTAGACCCGAGCTCCCGGCGCCCCGGCACCCGGGCGTTGCGGCAGTTGCTCGCCCCTGAAGATCCAACACTTGATACCGACGGTTCCCGCCTTGGTGTGTGCGGTCACCTCGCCGTAATCAATGTCGGCGCGGAGCGTGTGGAGAGGCACTCGACCCTCGCGGTACCACTCGGTACGCGCGATCTCAGTACCGCCCAGACGACCCGAAGCTGTCACTCGGATGCCTTTTACTCCGAACTTCATCGCGGTCGACACGGCCTTCTTCATGGCGCGGCGGAACGCGACACGACGCTCTAGCTGAGTTGCGATGTTCTCGGCCACCAGCTGCGCGTTTGTCTCTGCCTTACGCACCTCTTGAATGTCGAGGAAGATCTCGTTCTCGGTGAGCTTCTGTAGCTCGGCTTTGAGCTGTTCGACGCCAGCGCCCCGCTTTCCGATGATGATGCCCGGGCGTGAGGTGTAGATGACCACTTTGGCCTTGTTGGCCGCACGCTCGATCTCGATCTCGGCGATGCCGGCGTGGGCGAACTTTTTCCGTATTGTCGTCTTGAGCTTCAAGTCCTCGTGAAGCCACTTCGCGTAGTTCTTGTCCTCGTACCACTTGGACTTCCACGTCTTCACGATGCCGAGGCGGAAACCATAAGGATGTACTTTCTGACCCACGGTTTAGCTCTCTTCCCTGTCGCTCACGACGACGGTGATGTGACTCATTCCCTTGACGATACGCGTGGCGCGGCCCTGCGCCCGAGGCCGCCAGCGACGCATGTGCTGGTTCGGCGCCATGTCGGCGAAGGCTGTCTTGACGAAGAGATCGTCGAGATTGATCTCTTCGTCCTTTTGCTTGGCGTTGGCGATCGCGCTGCCGATGACCTTGGCCACGATAGGCGCCGCGGACTTGGTCGTGAAGCGAAGCTCGTTGAGCGCCTCGGCAACGCTCTTTCCGCGCACCATGTTGAGCACCACTCGTGCCTTACGAGGTGAAATCCTCTGAAACCGTGCCTTTGCAATCGCTTCCATGACTACCTCTTACCCGTCTGCGGGTTGACCTTGCGGCCGCCCTTCCTGTCGGAGGCGTGACCACCGAACGTCCTGGTTGGCGCGAACTCGCCGAGCTTGTGGCCAACCATATTCTCCGTGACGAACACCGTGATGAATTTGCGCCCGTTGTGAACGGCGAACGTGTGACCGACGAAATCGGGAGTCACCGTCGAACGACGTGACCAAGTGCGGATCATCTTCCTGTCGCCCGACTTGTTCGCAGCCTCCACCTTGTCTTCGAGGTGCTGATCGATGAACGGACCCTTTTTGACTGAACGCGCCATTACTTCTTCTTCCGCCGGCGAATGATGTACTTGTCGGTCGTCTTGTTCCTTCGGGTCTTGAGGCCCTTGGCGAGCTGGCCCCACGGGGAGCATGGATGACGACCACCCGCCGTGCGACCCTCACCACCGCCCATCGGGTGGTCCACCGGGTTCATGGTCGTGCCACGGTTGTGCGGGCGGCGACCGAGCCAGCGGCTGCGGCCCGCCTTGCCCAGCGTGAGTCGGGCGTGAAGCGAATTGCTCACCTGGCCCACGGTGGCGCGGCAGTTGAGATGCACCATCCGAACCTCGCCGGAGGGCAAACGAATCTGAGCATAGTCGCCGTCTTTCGCCATCAACTGGGCGGCGGTACCGGCAGAGCGGACTAGTTGCGCGCCCTTGCCGATCTTGAGCTCGATATTGTGGATCATCGTGCCGAGCGGCATGTGACGAAGCGGCATGGCGTTGCCGGGCTTCACGTCCGCGTAGCGCGACGAGAGCACCTGCTGGCCAACCTCGAGCCCATCGGGAGCGAGGATATAGGCCTTTTCGCCATCCGCGTACCAGATCAGTGCGATGCGTGCCGAGCGGTTCGGATCGTACTCGATCGACTTCACGGTGCCGGG
>JAPUKT010000060.1 GCA_027295555.1 Deltaproteobacteria bacterium | reverse complement strand
GATTTTGCGTTGCTCGTGGGTTCGCGGCCGCGCTCCAAAGGCATGGAACGCAAAGATCTGATCGAAGCGAATGCCGCGATCTTTTCGCTGCAGGGCAAAGCCATCAACGATCATGCGAGCCGCGACATCCGGGTTCTGGTGTTGGCCGGATTGCCCAGCGCAACGCGCCTGACATCGACCCCCGGCGGTTTACGGCCATGACTCGTCTGGACCACAACCGGGCAATGGCGCAGTTGGCGCGGAAAACCGGCAAACGAGTGCCCGACATCTTGGGACTGTGCATCTGGGGCAACCACTCGGCCACCCAATACCCCGACCTCTTCAATGCAGAGATCGACCGGAAGAGCGTTGCCGCCATCATCGACGACCAGGGCTGGATCGAGGACGACTTCATCCCCACCGTGCAGCAGCGCGGTAAGACGATCATCGACGCGCGGGGTCTTTCGAGCGCCGCGTCCGCGGCCAATGCGGCGATCGACCACATCCACGATTGGGTGCTCGGTACCCCGGAGGGCGACTGGGTGTCGATGGCGGTCCCTTCCGACGGGAGCTATGGCGTCCCAGAGGGCATCCTCTACGGCTTCCCATGCACCTGCAAAGACGGGCGCTGGTCCATCGTCCAGGGGCTCAGCATCAACGACTTCAGCCGTGCCAAGATGGACGCTACCGCCGGCGAGCTTCAAGAGGAAGCTGCCGCCGTCGCGCATTTGCTTTAGGCTCTCGGAAACCACGGGCAAGGGGTCCAAGGATGCAAAAGCCACGGCTGGTCGAAGAGCATGAGGCCGCGGGGCGACGAGTCGTCATCGACGGTCAGCACATCTTCGTTCGAGAAGAGGGGCAAGGCGAGCCCGTCCTGTTGTTACACGGCGTGCCGTCGAGCTCGTTCCTTTACCGCAAGATGCTCACGCCGATCGCCGAAGCGGGTTTTCGCGCCATCAGCTTCGACTTCCCGGGCGTCGGGCTGAGTGACAAGCCGAAGGACCTCGAGTACAACTGGCACGCGCTCGCAACGTGGGTAGGACGCGTGGTCGACGCACTCGAGCTGCCCCCAGTCCATCTCGTCGTGCATGACATCGCTGGCCCGATCGGGATCGAATGGGCCATCCACAACCCGGTCAAAGTTCGCTCGATCACCATCACCAACACGCTGCTGGACGTTGCGCATTTCTCCCCCCTGTTCCCGATGTGGACATTTCGCGTGCCGGTGATGCGACACGTGGTCTTCTCGACGATGAATACCCCAACGATGCTGCAACTGTTCCGCCAAACTGGCGTCAAGAACCTCGAGGCCGTCGATGCGGATACCGTCGCCAGCTACATCTACTTGCTCAAGTGCAACGAGGGGCACCACAGCTTCCTCGAGATCATGGCCGGCTTCGATCTCACGGAGCAGCATCGCGACTGGCTTCGCGACGGCCTGCTGGCCATCGACAAGCCGATGCAACTGATCTGGGGCGAGCACGAGGTCGCCATCCCCAGGGCTCAGCTCGACTACATCTGCCAGGCGTTTCCGCTTCGGGAGGAGCACATGGTCGAGGCTCGCCACTTCCTCCAAGAGGAGCAGCCCGAGGTCGTGGCGGAGCATATCACCTCGTTTGCCAAGAGCGTTGCCGACCAACCAAAACGCGCTACAAACGCGCCGAGCTGATTCGAAGACAGCCGGAAAGAGGAGCCACGATGGCCGTCGAACGCACGCTTAGCATCATCAAGCCAGACGCTGTGGAGCAGAACAACATCGGTAACATCCTCGCCATGATCCAGGCTGCAGGCCTCGAGGTGCTCGGCCTGCGCATGCTGCACCTGAGCCGGGCCCAGGCGGAGGGCTTCTACGAGGTTCACAAGGACCGCCCGTTCTTCGGCGAGCTCGTCGAGTTCATGACGCGGGGCCCAGTAGTGGTGAGCGCGCTCGCGGGCGAAGACGCCGTTGCGCGCCACCGGACGCTCATGGGCGCTACCGATCCGGCGGAGGCCGACGAGGGCACCATTCGCAAGGCCTACGGCACCGACATCGGCAAGAACGCTTGCCACGGCTCGGACAGCGTCGAAAACGGCAAGGCCGAAGTCACCTATTTCTTCCCCGAGTACCTCCTCAAGTAGTCGATGGCTAACATGACCGAGAGCCAGCTACAGCCGTTGATCGAGCAGGCGTTCGAAGATCGCTCGAAGCTCGAACACTCGCAATACCGAGAGGCCGTCGAAGAGACGATTGCGCTCCTCGACCAAGGCAAGGTCCGCGTCGCCACCCGCGGTGAAGACGGCGAGTGGACGGTCCACACGTGGGCCAAACAGGCCATCCTGCTCTACTTCCGCATTCGAGGCATGGAGCGGGTCGAGGTTGGCGCGTACGAGTACCACGACAAGATTCCCCTCAAGAAGAACCTCGATAAGCAGGGCATCCGCGTGGTTCCCCCAGGCACGATTCGCTACGGCGCACACATGGAGCCCGGCGCGATTCGCATGCCCGGCTACGTGAATATGGGCGCGTACGTGGGCGCTGGCTCGATGGTCGACACTTGGGCGACCGTCGGTTCGTGCGCCCAGGTCGGCAAGGGCGTCCATCTCTCGGGCGGCGTCGGCCTCGGTGGCGTGCTCGAACCTCTCGGCGCCACACCGGTCATCATCGAAGACGGGGCGTTCATCGGCTCCCGCGCCATCGTCGTCGAGGGCTCCCGCATCGGCGAAGAGGCGGTCGTCGGCGCCAGCGTCGTGATCACCGCGAGCACGAAGATCATCGACGTCACCGGCACCGAGCCGGTCGAGATGCAGGGCTACGTTCCGCCACGCTCCGTGGTCATCCCCGGCACGCGAACCAAAAAGTTCCCTGCAGGCGAGTATCAGATCCCGGTGGCCCTGATCATCGGTCGGCGAAAGGCGAGCACCGACAAGAAGGTGTCGTTGAACGACGCGCTCCGAGACTTCGGCGTTTCGGTCTAGGCGATAGCGCGGGGGCGCTCGACCACAAACGAAAATCTCTCGCACACTAGTCGGTGGAGTCTAGTGCGAGGGCCGGCGGGTTATCTCTTGCCCACTGGTATGCCATGTAAGACGACACCAGGTGGCAGACCCAACCTAGGAAACCTCCCGTGCCGAGCCAGAAACCCGGCGTGATGACCAGCCAAATGATCCCGCGTAGGAACTTACCGTTGTAGATCTGGCCTGTGCCAGGAAGGACGAACGACAAAATTGCCGCGGTTCCGGGACGGTCCATGCGTCCAAGGTGGGTCGCGCCCGCATTTTGTCAATCGCGTCTCAAAGCTCGGGCAGCGTAACTGTCCCTGGACCCACATGGGTCTCCAGGAAAGAGCCAATCGCGCCCGGTACCGGATTTGCGGCAGATCGTTCGTCCGAGAGGATGACATCGAGGTGGGCCATGTCGGTGCCTTCGATGATTGTGAGGCCGAGGTTGCTGTCCCGGGTCGCGCCCTCTTGTGGTCGACCCTCGCCGAGAGCCGGGGCGATGCGGTCCTTGATCGCCTCACAACGATCGGCGTTTCTAGCCAAGATACAGAGCACCGGGGCGTCGTTGAGGCTCCCGTCAAATGCGCGAATGCCGTAGTACCTCGCCTGCCAGCCATCCTCCGGGACGTTGGCTCCGCGCGCGGCCGCGGAATCGAGACTGATGCGCGATGGGAAATACCACTCCGGGAAATTGCTCTCGCCGATCGTGAACGACCGCGCCAGGTTGACGAGGGGGGTGAAGTCCGGCGGGTCGACGTCGAACGCGTCGATCCAGTCATAGGTGGCCTCCGGGTCGCTCGGCCGAAGGAAGATGCCGTCGTCGTCTCCGAAGAGGGACGCGACGAGGGACGGATACTCTTCGACTTCTCCGCCGGCTAGGGACCCCACCGTCGTCTGGACGAAGCCGAGCGGTTGATGGGCGGCATCGAACGCCAGCCCGAGGGCCGCGCGATTGGTCACCTTCGAATACTGGGCCGACGTACCTTCGGTCGACAATGTGAGAATACCGAAAGCCTCGTCGCGGATCTCGTCTTCGACGATAGCCCTCGGATCGAACCAAGCGCGAAGCGCAACGATCTCCGCGATGGTGTACACGTCGATGCCCAGGAGCGGGAGCGTGGTGTATCGGGTTCCGCCTTCGGCGCGCATCTCACTCAGGCTAGCCTCGAACTCCTCTTGCTGCGTGGGGGTGTCTCCCATGAGCCCGTCGAGGAAGATCATCCCAGCGAGTTGCTCCGCGCCTCGCCTGCC
>JAPUKT010000006.1 GCA_027295555.1 Deltaproteobacteria bacterium | reverse complement strand
TTGCGACGATTCCCTGCGTTCTACGGATGACTCTGACGCACTGACCGTCTCTTCTGAGCGGGTGATCGGATTCGAACCGACGACTTTCTCCTTGGCAAGGAGACACTCTACCGCTGAGTCACACCCGCAAGCGGCCGATCCAGTAGCACGGCTCCTCGACCAGGCAAGGAAGCTGCGCCAGCAGGCCGCCGAGCTCGAGCGGATTGCCTTGGCCCTCGCACCCGTCGACGCCAGCAACGCCACGGGAGCGCACTAGTGTCGACGCAACGCTACAGGAGCGCACTAGCGAGCGAGTCGTGCACAAACCCAGTGGCGGGTTGGGCGATTTTGGTTAGAACCAAGCTCGGAAGGAGCGGGGTCATTTCTGCAGTGGAACAAACCGGGCATATCCCACCGAACGCCCTCGAAGCGGAACGGGCCGTGCTCGGCGGCATCCTGCTCGAAAACGATGCGATGAATGTCGTCCTCGAGGTGCTGTCCGTCGACGACTTCTACAGCGAAGCCAATGCCAAGATCTTCGAGGCGATGAGCGAGTTGTTTCGCCGCAGTCAACCGATCGATCAGGTAACCTTGCGTGAGGCCCTCCTTCACGGCGGTAAGCTGGCTGGCGTAGGCGGCGACGAGTACCTCCTGTCGCTGACCAACACGATTCCGACGGTCTCGAACATCCAGGCGCACGCACGGCTCGTCCGCGAGAAGTCGGTGGTCCGGAATCTGATTCAGGTCTGCCACGAGGTCACCTCTCGTGGCTACGGAGACTACGGGGCGGTCGAGGAGTTCCTCGACCAGGCGGAGTCGTCGATCTTCGCGGTCGCCAGGGAGCGCGCACGGCACCCTTACGAGCACGTGAAGGAACTCGTGATGCGGACGTTTCAGGAGATCCATGAAACGGCCAAACGTGGCGGGGCGATCACGGGGCTTCCCACCGGCTTTTCGAAACTCGACAATCTCACCGCCGGCATGCACGCAGGCGACTTGATCATCGTGGCCGGGCGTCCCGGTATGGGGAAGACCTCTTTTGCCTTGAATGTGGCGCACCACGCTTGCGAGGTGGCCAAAGCGCCGGTGGCGATCTTTTCGCTCGAGATGCCGAAGGGGCAACTCGTCCGGCGGCTTCTCGGGAGCGAGGCGCGCGTTGACGGAAATCGCATCCGTACGGGGCAGCTTCACAAGGATGATTGGCCGAAGCTCGCCGATGCAGCAGGCACCTTGAGCGAGCTTCCGATTTGGATCGACGACACGCCGGCGATCACTTTGCTCGAGCTTCGCGCCAAGGCGCGGCGGCTTCGCTCGGAGGTGGGCCTCAGTCTCCTCGTCGTCGACTACCTCCAATTGATGCGCTCGGGCTCCCGGAACGACTCGCGCGAGCAAGAGATCAGCGAGATCAGCCGAAGCTTGAAAGCGCTCGCCAAAGAGCTCGAGATTCCGATCATCGCGATTTCGCAACTCAACCGTGCTGTCGAGTCGCGTGGCATCAAGGACAAGCGTCCGCAGTTGTCCGACCTCCGCGAATCCGGCGCCATCGAGCAGGACTCCGACACGATCTGGTTCATCTATCGCGACGAAGTCTACAACCGCGACAGTGAGGACCGCGGCATCGCAGAGATCATCATCGGCAAGCAGCGCGCCGGCCCCACCGGCATCTGTCGGGTTCGTTTCTTCAGTGAATACACCAGGTTTGACGACCTTGCCGAGCGCGAGTACTACGGCGCTTCCGCTGGCGGCGCGGCCGACTTCCTGGACACGTAGGCAGCGTCAGCGTCAGCGCCAGCGCCAGTGCCAGTGTGAGCGTCGCGGGCGACTTGAGGTTTTTGACTTCGCCGATCAGCCCCTGGAGGACTTTCTTGGCGTCGCCGAAGACCATCATCGTGTTGTCGTATTCGAAGAGCTCGTTCTTGATGCCCGCATAGCCGGGGCTCAGACTTCGTTTGACGACGAAAACCGCGCGAGCCTCGTGGGCGTTGAGGATCGGCATGCCAGCGATGGGGCTGCTTGGATCGTTGTTGGCGGCCGGGTTCACGACGTCGTTGGCGCCGAGAACGATCACGACGTCCGTGTTCTTGAACTCGGGGTTGATAACGTCCATTTCGAGGAGCTCTTCGTAGGGGACGTCAGCCTCGGCCAAGAGGACGTTCATGTGACCGGGCATTCGGCCAGCAACTGGGTGGATCCCGTAGGTGACCTTGGTGCCCCGGGCCTTGAGCAATTCCGCGAGCTCACACACCGCGTGTTGCGCCTGTGCGACGGCCAGGCCGTACCCAGGCACGATGATCACCGACTCGGCATTCTCGAGGATCATCGCAGCTTCTTCGGGGCCGCAGGACGTGACGCTCGTGTACTCGTCGCTGCCGCTGCCTCCGCCGCCCTCGGTCACGCCGAACCCGCCAATGAGGACGTTGAGGAGCGAGCGGTTCATCGCGACGCACATGATCTGGGTCAGGATCAGTCCCGCCGCGCCGACCATCGCCCCGCCGATGATCAAGACGGGATTGCCGATCACGAAGCCGGCCATCGAGGCCGCCAATCCGGAGTAGGAGTTGAGGAGCGATACGACGACAGGCATGTCGGCGCCGCCGATGGGGATCGTGAGGAGCACACCGAGCACCAACGAACCCGCGGCCAGAGAGAGGACCCAGACCATCGAGTCGGAGGTGCCCGCAGTCACGGCGACCCCACCCGCCGCCAAGGCCGCCAGCAGAAGGCCAAAGGTGATGAAATGGCGCGCTGGAAGCAGGATCGGCTGGCCTTTTCGGAGCCGGCCCTGGAGCTTGAGCAGGGCGACGAGGCTGCCCGTGAAGGTCAAGCCGCCGATCAAGATCGACAGCATGACGGTGATGGCCTCGTCGGTGCCGAGAGCCTCGTAGACCGTTCTGGAGGCGCCGTCTTCGACCGCGACAGCCCAGTAGACGGAAGATGCAACGAGGGCCGACGCGATGCCGCCAAAGCCGTTGAAGAGCGCGACCATTTCTGGCATGGCCGTCATCTGCACGCGAATCGCGAAGAGCGCGCCGATGATCGTGCCGAGAATCAATCCACCGCCGATCCAGCGGTAGTCGACGATGCCGAGCTCGAGAAGTGCCCCGGTGATGGCGAACAGCATGCCTGCGGCGGCGATCGTATTGCCGCGCCTGGCGGTCCTGACCTTCGCGAGCTGCTTGATTCCCAAGATGAAGAGGATCGTGGAAAGCAGATAAATGATCGGCACCACGGTCGAACGAATGACCTCGTGACTCATCTACTTTTTCTTCTTTCCAAACATGCGGAGCATGCGATCCGTGACGAGGAAGCCGCCGATGACGTTGATCGTGGCGGTGACGATCGCGATGAAACCCAAGATGTTGGCAACAGTGGGCTCGGCCGACGTGGCTGCTGCGACCGCCCCGACGACGGTGATGCCGCTGATCGCGTTTGCGCCGCTCATCAAGGGTGTGTGGAGCGTCGGCGGTACTTTGGTGATCATCTCGAAGCCGACAAAGCCCGCGAGCACGAACACGTAGATGCCTATGAGCAGGGGTCCCAGAGTCACCGTCGATCTCCTTCCATCGTCGCGAGACTAGGCATGAAGGGCCTCGGCGGTCGAGCCGTGGCGAGCCTCACCGTTGTGGGTGAGTAGCGCGTCATTCGTGATTTCATCCTCGAGGTCGAGCACGACCTCGCCCTCGGAAAGCATGTTGAGAATCAGAGCCTGAATGTTGCGGGAGTAGAGGAGACTTGCGTCCGCCGGGGTGGCTGTGGCCATGTTCGGGTGACCGATGATGGTGACGCCGTACTCGGTCACGGTCTCGCCGCTCCTTGAAAGCTCGCAGTTTCCGCCTTGTTCGACGGCAAGGTCCACGATGACGGCACCTTCTCGCATCTCCTCGACCATATCTTTGGTGATGAGCTTCGGTGCAGGGCGGCCTGGGACGAGCGCCGTCGTGATGACCACATCAGCCGCGACGACCTTTTTACGAACCGCCTCTTGCTGGGCTTTGAGCTGCTCGGGGGTGAGCTCACGGGCGTATCCCCCTTCACCTTCGCCGCTCTCGTCCATCGGGAAGTCGATGAAGCGCCCGCCGAGTGACTCGACTTGCTCCTTGACGGCGGGTCGGATGTCCGAGACCTCGACGACCGCGCCGAGTCGTCGGCCAGTGGCGATCGCTTGAAGGCCCGCGACGCCCGCTCCCATGATCACGATCTTGGCTGGCTGAATGGTGCCTGCGGCCGTCATCAGAAGCGGGAAGTACTTGTCGAGGTGCGTCGCCGCCATCAAGACGGCCTTGTACCCGGCGATCGAAGCCTGGGAGCTCAGCGCATCCATGGACTGGGCGCGGCTGATTCTAGGGATCAGCTCCATCGCGATCGCATTCACCTTCCGGTCGCGGAGTATGCGAATCGAGTCGAGGTTCTTGTGGGGAGAGAGGAGGCCGATCAGCAGCGATCCCTCTTTGAGCTTGGCGGCCTCGTCGGGGGTGATCGGCGAGACCCGGAGGACGATGTCGGTGGCGCCCCAGGCGGCCTCCGCTTCCGCGGCGGACACGACCTTGGCGCCCGCGTCTTGGTAATGCTGATCGGTGAAATGGGCATGCTTCCCTGCGCCGCTCTCGACGACGACCTCCAAGCCTTCTTTCACGTACCGCTTCGCTGTTTCCGGTGTGCAGGCGACCCGAGTCTCGCCATCGGCGATTTCCCTGGGCACGAAAACCTGAGGCATGCCTTCCTCCCGCGCGAGCCTTAGCGGGGGCAAACCCGATCGATCTAGTCAACAACCGGGCGCCCGCGCCCGGGATTGTTAGTGGCGATCTGGGGTGATGTCCAGCGGCGGACAAAAACATCCTTTTACGGACTGTCCTCGCCTGCTAGATCCGGCGCCCGTGAGGAGGAGGACCGCAGCATGGGAAACCCAGGGCAGCTCGATGAGCTCGCCATTAAAACGATTCGCGGTTTGAGCATGGACGCGGTACAGGCCGCGAGCTCGGGTCACCCAGGCACACCCATGGCGTTGGCCCCTTTGGGTTGGGTGCTCTTTTCGGAGTTGCGGCGGCACGACCCGGCGAATCCGGATTGGCCCGACCGCGACCGCTTCGTCCTGTCGTGCGGCCACGCGTCGATGCTGCAGTACGCGCTCCTTCATCTGAGCGGGTACCCCCTGTCCCTCGACGACATCCGTCACTTCCGACAGTGGGGGAGTCTCACCCCGGGCCATCCCGAGTCGCACCTGACCCCGGGTGTCGAGGCGACTACTGGCCCGCTCGGTCAAGGCATCGGCAATGCCGTAGGGATGGCGATGGCAGAGCGGCATCTCGCAGCTCGCTTCAACAAGCCTGGTCACGAGATCATCGATCACCGCACATGGGTCATCGCGTCCGACGGCGACATGATGGAAGGCGTGTCGTCGGAGGCGGCGTCGCTTGCGGGTCATCTTCGACTGGGAAAGCTCATCATTTTTTGGGATGACAACCGAATCACGATCGACGGCTCGACTGATCTGTCGTTCAGCGAAGACGTCCTCAAGCGCTTCGCGTCGTACGGGTGGCATACCGAGAGCGTCGAGGATGGCGAGGACTTGGGCGCGTTGACGCGTGCGGGCGAAGTTGCGGTTGCCGATGACCGCCCGAGCTTCATACGGGTGCGGACGATCATTGGCCACCCCTCGCCGAACAAGAGCAATACATCGGCCGCACATGGTGCGCCGCTCGGCGAAGACGAGGTCATCGCCACCAAGCAGCTCATGGAGTGGCCCACCGACCTGTTTTTCGTGCCGGACGCGCTTGCAGCCGCCGCGGAAGCGATTCGCGAGCGTGGTGCGAAGAGCCGTTCCGATTGGCAGGGGCGGCTCGACGCGTATCGCAGCGAGTTCCCGGAAGAAGCCAAGGCGTTCGACGAGGCACTGGCCGGTGATTTACCGCCGGCTTGGGATCAGGACCTGCCGGTCTTCGAAGCCGACCCCAAGGGCCTCGCAACGCGCAAGGCGAGCGGTGAGGTGCTGAATGTTCTGGCGTCTCGTCTTGGAGGATTGGTCGGCGGCTCGGCCGACCTCGCCGGCTCGAACAACAGCCACTTAAAGACCCATGCGAGCTTTCTCGCCGACGCCGAAGGGGTGCCTCGCAATGTCGACTGGGGGATTCGCGAGCATGTGATGGGATCCGCGCTCAACGGGATGGCCCTGCATGGCGGCGTGATCCCGTTCGGGGCAACCTTCCTGATCTTCAGCGACTACATGCGACCCGCCATTCGGCTCGCCGCGGTGATGGGCCTCCACACCCGCTATATCTTCACCCACGACAGTATCGGGCTCGGCGAGGATGGGCCGACGCACCAGCCGGTCGAGCACCTTGCTGCGTTGCGAGCGATTCCCGGTCTTGCGGTACTTCGACCTGCGGACGCCAACGAGGTGCGTGAGTGCTGGACGGCCGCGATCGAGTGGGACGGGCCAGCGGCGTTGGCGCTGACTCGGCAAGGCGTGCCTACGCTCGATCGCAATGCCCTCGCGAGCGCGGAAAAAGCAAAGCGTGGGGCGTACATCCTACGCGAGGCAGGCGGCGGTGGCCCTGATGTGATTCTCGTCGCCACCGGGAGTGAGGTGTCGATCGCGCTCCAGGCCGCAGAGGCTCTCGAGGCCGAGGGGGCGAGCGTGCGCGTCGTGAGCATGCCGTGCTGGGAGCTTTTCGCGCAGGAAGACGAAGACTACCAGCGCGAGGTCCTCCCGAAGAAAACGCCAAAGGTGGTGGTCGAGGCAGGCATCCGACAAGGCTGGGACCGCTGGGTCGGGAACGACGCGGGATTCGTCACGGTCGAGAAGTTTGGGGCGTCGGCGCCGTATGAGGTGCTGTACGAGAAGTATGGGATCACGGCGGAGAACGTGGTCGCGGAAGCGCAGCGGCTCCTCTCTTAATCAGCGCCAGCGCCAGTGTCAGCGTCAGCGAGTCACTTGATGCAGGCCTCTAGGTCTACTAGGGCGGCTTCGAGGTGGTCGATCAATCGTTGCGCGCTTGGAACGGACCGGCGGCAAGCGATGATTCCGAAGTCGAGGCTGTCGGCAACGCTCGTCACCGTGATGTTGAGTGCTTGCCCGTGCGTGACGATCGAGAGGGGATACATGCCTTCGAGCGGCGCTCCGTTCCAGTAGAGCTGTTCGCGGGGGCCCGGGACATTGGACACGGTGACATTGAAGCTGGGCCGGGTGCGTCCAGCCAATCTAATAAGGTGTGGGACCAGAACCGGCAAAGCCACGACCGTCGTGAAGACCGGGATATCTGCGGTGTTCATGCTCTTCATCAGGCCCTTGGCTTTTCCCATCGATTGCTGGATCGCGCGCAAGCGCTCGATCGCACCGCCCACATTCGTGGCCAGGGTGGTAAAGACGACCGAGAACGCGTTGCCTTCGGCATCCGCATCGGCCGGGCGGAACGACACGGGTGTCATGGCGGTCAGCGGTTGGTCGGGCAGGGCGCTGTGGTCGATGAGGTATCGACGTAGTGCGCCGCCCGACATGGCGAGGACGATGTCGTTGACGGTCGCATCGAGCGCCTTGGCGACGGTCTTGATTCGCGTGAGGCTCCACGACTGAGCGACGAACCGGCGAGACCCACTGACGCGCATGTTGAGCATCGTTTGGGGTGTTTGGAAAGGGCCGACCATCCCGTCGCCTCGAGTCATGCCACCGACATAGCGAGCAACTCCCCCCATCGCGCCTGAGGTCGAGGCCATCGCCCCCCGCGATTCTGGGACAGCGCCGCTGCCGTTGTCCCGATCCGCTCGTGGCGTGTTCCAAAGGGCCGGCATGTCACGCTCATTCGGGTCGGCGGACATGAACGAACGAAGCAAACGCATGGCGCCAACGCCGTCGATCACCGAATGGTGCACCTTCATGTAGAGAGCAAACCTGTTGTCTTCGACGCCCTCGATGATGTGCGCCTCCCAAAGGGGTCGATCGCGATGCAACCGCGTACTGTGAAGGCGCGACACCAACGCGAACATCTCCCGGTACCTGCCTGGCTTCGCCACCGCCGAGTGACGAACGTGATAGTCGAGGTCGAGATCGTGATCGGTAACCCAGTGCGGCAGGCCCAGGCGCGACAATGGCCACGCAAGCTTCTGGTTGAATGGCGGCTGCACGGCCTCCGGGTCGTTCACGTCGGACAGTGTCTGGTGTAGCCAGTCTTCCCGGGCCCCTTTGGGGTAGCTGAAGAGAAGCAGCCCGCCGGTGTGCATCGGCATCTTGCGGCTCTCCGCGAGCAGGAAACTGGTATCGACGGTCCCAAGCGGCTTCATGGGGGATCCTCAGGGCTAGCTAACAGCAGCCAGTGCGGCGTCGTAGTTGGGTTCCTGGGCGATCTCGGGGACGAGCTCGGTGTGGATGACCTTGTTGTTCTCGTCGAGGACGACGATCGCGCGGGCCGAGACGCCCTTGAGTGGGCCGTCGATGAGCTCGACGCCGTAGTCCTTCAAGAAGCTGCCG
>JAPUKT010000059.1 GCA_027295555.1 Deltaproteobacteria bacterium | reverse complement strand
TGCGCGCGACGACGCCGACGACGACGACGACGAAGATCAAGGCGAGCACGTCGTGTACTCGTCCCCGGTCGCCGACGTCGAGCGCTTCGATGGCGAGGCCGACGACACCACCCCGGGAGGTCAAGATGCCAAGCGCTAAGTGGGGTCCCCTCGAACTTCCGGCCCGACAAATGTGGGAAGGGACCTATTTTCTTTGGTCCGGTCGCGAGCTGTTGGGCTACGTGCTGCTCACCGGGGTGGGCTGGCAGGCATCGATCCTCGACGAAGACGCAAAGCACCACGGGCTTGGACTTCCCGAACATCGCGACGACGCCGAGGACCTGGTCGTCATCTACCAGGAGCGCGACGGCTACGAGGTCGAGAACCGAATCGAGGACGTCGGCAAACCCGGCTCGAGCATCGAGCAGATGGATGAGGCGGACGGATGATTTGGCACATGGTCCCACAAACCTGGTCGCTCACGGATCCCGCCGAGGGCCTTTCGTACGCGATGGTGCACGAGCATGAACTCGACGGATGGGTCGCGTTCGTCTGGCCGCGTCCCAAGCTCGCCGAGGACAGCATCGAAGTGATGGCGTCGTCGCGCGACGCCGCCATGGAAGCGGCCAAGACAGTCCTTCGGAAGCACGGAGTCGAATTATGAGCGAACAAAAATGGACTGGTGACGACGAGCAAGCCTACACCGCTGCGCACAACGCGATGGCGCTCTCCCGGCGGTGGGTCGCCCACCTCGAGGCTGCGCCCGATGACGACGAAGGGGCGAGCCCGTCGCTCTACATGTCAGCAGCGGGTGAGCTTCGGCAGTGCGCCGAGCTTGTGACCAGGCTGATCGATCGAAGGCATGCCCTCAAGAACCCGGTGCGCCAGTTCGACCCGTTCACCGACAGACCCGAAGACCCGACGACCAGGGGGCCCGAAGATGGCTGAAACAATCTACGAAAGCGAGAGCGTGCAAATTGTGCGAGCGAGCAACGGCCAGGGCCGCGGACAGCGTCTCGAGGTCAACGTCAACGGCGGCCAGATTACGATCGACGACCCGAACGAAATGGAGGCCGTGGGTGCCGTTCTCACGGCTGAGTCACTGCGACAGCGCTCCAAGTTAGTCGCACGGGCTCTGAACGAAGGCCGCGAGCCGTCTGCAGCGGACGAGCTGGACGACGCGATAGCTGAGGCGGCCCGGATGCGCGCGGTGCGATTGGGCGAGGAGACGAAAGAATGAGCAAGCAAACCGACTGGTGTGCCCGATGGAGTGACGAGCACGACGCGGTGATCGACGGGTCTCGGGAGGCCCTCGAGTACGCGCGGAAGGTCATCGCCGAAGCCCAAAAAAGTGAACGCGAAATAGAATTCCGCGTCGTCTCCAACATCATCGACAAGCTCATCGACGCGTCCGATCGGCACGCGAGGCTGCTGACCTGGAAACGGGACTACACGACGCCGCGTCCTCGCATCGGCGGACCTCTCGGTCCTCCCGACAGTTACGACCCCCTCGGCCCTTTCGGTTCCGGCGGGGGAGAGATTCAGTGAAAAAGTCGGCGCAAGAACAGGCCCGCGAGGGCCTTTATAGAAGTCTGCTCGAGACGGTCCAGGCCACCAACGAGACCTTCGAGCACGCCGGCGCCAAGAGCGACGCCGGCAAGCTCGAGCTGGTCCCTTTCCTGGTCATCGCCGACCAGGCAATTCGCGGCGTCGCGGCCCTCGAGCGGATCGCGAAGGCCCTCGAGGCGGGGAACCTCGAGGCGAAGGGGCTGCGCGAGGTCATCGACACCGGCGTGGCCGAGGTGCAGGACGTCGCGAAGATGGCCGGCGCTTTCATCAAGGTGGCACCCTCTCTAATGAAGACGGCTGCGAAGATGGCTGGACAGGCAAATCAGGGCTAGATGGGCAACGCGAAGAGACTCACCACCACCGAGCTGCTCGAGGCAGTCGAAATCTCTCGCGCGACCCTCTACCGTTGGCGGAATCACGGGCTAGTGCCGGCGTCGCTCGGCGAGCGTCGCACCGGGGTCCACCCGACGATCCCCAGCATCCGACAGACCAACATCGTGGCGACCTACCCTCGCTCCGCCGTCGCCCACCTGGTGCTCGTGCGCAAGGCCATCGACAGCGGCCGCACGCTCGCGAACGTCGCGGCGGAGTTCGGCACGAAGCTAGCGAAGCGGCTGCCGAAAAAGTAGCCGACGGCTACCTTTTGGGGGGCGCGCCGGCGGGTATCCGCGGGTGTGCCCCCTGTCAAATTGCGCGCGGGCGCGCGACGTCCCCGGGCGGGTGATCGCCTCGAGCTGCACGTCGGGCCCCTGGGCCTCTGCGCAGGCGCGTTTTGCGTGCGCCTTTGCAGATCCGCGCCCGCGCGTCTTACGCTGGGGGGGTGGCGGAAGATGAGACTTGGTCAGAAGCGTGGCCGGACGCTGGGCCAGAGGCGGTTGAGGCCGGGTCAGAGGAAGCTCAGCCCTTGCCGAGCGCGCCGGAGACCCCCCCGGACCCTCCACCCCCCATCTCGGAGGGCGTCCCAACATCGTCGCCAAGCGACGACGTCGATAAGCTCCTTCTTTCGATGCCGCAGGGCGGCAGAATCGAAATTTACCGACGCAAACCGCGCTACTGCGAGGGTTTTCTCGAAGCGATTGAAGTCGCGCCGGGCGACACCATCGAAATTGCCG
>JAPUKT010000058.1 GCA_027295555.1 Deltaproteobacteria bacterium | reverse complement strand
CATTGCCGTTGGTGAAGTAGACGTCGAGGTCGCCGTCGCCGTCGGCATCGAAGAGTGCGACACCCCCGCCGATGATTTCCGGCATGTACCACTTACCGGACGCCCCGTTGATGTGCTCGAAGTCGAGGCCGGACTCGGCGGCGATGTCCACAAACCAGGGGACGCCGGCAGGTGTCTTCGGCGGCTCGCCGGAGCAGGCCCCGAGAAGGAGTAGGGCACCGAGACACGCTGACCTTTGGGATGGGCTTGCGCTCAAGTCTCGCCTCGCGGGATCGCCTTCGGCCGGGGGGCACCCTTTCCGGTCTCGAGAAGTTATCATCCCCGCTCTCTCTTCTCGCCCCGTATGAACACACCGCTCAATTCGGGTCAGGGATGCTGGACAGGCGCCCAACAACGGTTGGGATAGCATAGCGCCATCGATGCGCCGCGATTCGACATCGATCCTGGTCATCCTTCGGTGGAAAGACAGACTGCATGAAACTGCCATGGTGGAAGAATGCTCTCTTTTCGCTGCTTGCCATCGTGCTCTTCTTTTCGGCGCTGGAGTTTGCCCTTTACGTGTTCGGCGTCAAAGCAGTTCTCTATGAAGAAGACCCCTATGTCGGCTTCTCGGACCGCATACCTCTCTTTGTCGCCCAGCCTGGCACCGACATCCTGGTGACGGCCAAGAACAAGATCAGGTTCTTCAACCCTCAGCAGTTTGCCAGACACAAGGCGCCCGACTCTTACCGCATCTTCTGCGTCGGCGGCTCGACCACCTACGGTCGTCCATACAATGACACGACGTCGTTTTGCGGTTGGCTACGCGAATTCCTGATCGTCGCTGACTCGTCGCGCGACTGGGAGGTCATCAACGCTGGTGGTATCAGCTACGCCAGTTACCGCGTGGCGATGTTGATGGAGGAGCTGATTCGTTACGAGCCGGACCTGTTCATTGTCTATTCGGGCCACAACGAGTTTCTCGAGCGCCGCACCTACTCTGCCATCCTCGAGATACCGCTACCAGTCCGCGGACTCGGGGCCCTGCTAAGCCGCACCAGAACCTATGCGGTGGTCAAGCGCGCGCTTCGCCGCGGTCCGGAAGATGAGACTTCCGGCGGACGCGACGTATTGGCGGGCGAGGTCGAGGCCTTGCTCGACCATACCATCGGCCCCTCGGCGTACAGCCGTGACGACGCCTTGAGGGCGCAGGTGGTGGCGCACTACCGCTTCAACGTCGCGCGCATCGTCGATATTGCGCGATCGGGCGGCGCCGAAGTCGTTCTGGTGACGCCCGCGTCCAACCTGCGGAACTGCGCGCCATTCAAGAGCGAACAGCGAGCGGATCTGGGCGTCGAGGAGCGTCGCCGTTGGCAGAAACTCCATGGCGAGGCCCGGGAGGCCTACAAGACGAACCATCTGGCCGGGGCTTTGCGGTTGCTCGAGGAGGCGGCCGGGATCGACGATCGCGACGCGCATCTGCACTACCTGCGCGCGCGCGTGCTGGACGCACTCGGTCGACATGACGAAGCCAGGTTGGCCTTTTCGCGCGCGCGCGACGAAGACATAGTCCCACTGCGAGCGCTTTCGGTGATGCGCGAGATCCTTGCCGAGGTCGCCGCGGACCGCGACGTGCCGCTGGTCGATTTCATGGCCATTGCGGAGGAGAAGTCGAAGGACGGTATTCCGGGAGAAAACCTCTTCCTGGACCATGTGCATCCGACCATCGAGGGAAACCGCCTGCTGGCGCGGTTCCTGCTCGACGAACTGGTTCGACGACAAATCGCGCGTCCGACAGCCGCGTGGAACAAGGCCGCGGTAGAGCGCGTGACGAAACGCGTCGAGGGACGAGTGGACCGCCGAGCCCACGGCATCGCGCTGAGGAACCTGGCGAAGGTCCTCGGCTGGGCCGGCAAGTTCGAAGAAGCTCGCAAGCTGGGATTACGCGCCGTGCGGATGGTCCCCCACGACTCCGAGGCCCATTTCATCCTCGGAGCCGCGTTCGAGAGAACGGATGACCTGGTCGAGGCGGCCACGCAGTACCTGCGCGCCGTGGACCTCGAACCTGGTTACGCAGAGGCCCACAAGAACCTGGGCCGAGTGCGCGAGAAGCAGGGGCAATTGGCAGCGGCCGCGAAGCACTACAAGCGGGCCCTCCAAATCCGGCCGGACTTCGCCAAAGCTCGAGCCAACCTTGGCAACGTATTCGCCAGGCAAGGGAAACTCGCGGACGCCATTGTTCAACTCGAGTGGGCCCTTCGTCTCGAGCCGGAGAACTTCGTGGCCCACCAGAAGCTAGGCGTCGTGTTTTTCAAGCAAGACAACCTGGCGAAGGCTGTCTTCCATCTCGAGGAAGCCCTGCACATCTGGCCGGACTACGCCAGAGCGCACAATAATCTGGGCCTCGTGCTTGCGGACCAATGGAAGGTAGTGGAGGCCAGGGGGCATTACGAGGAAGCCCTGCGCATTCAGCCGGACTATGCAAGCGCGCATCGTAACCTCGGCAACCTGCTCGCAAAGCAGGGGAAGCTGGTCGAGGCGATCGCCCACTTCAAATCCGTTTTTCGTCTCGAGCCGGAGAATGGCGGCGTCCAAGAGAAGCTGAAGATCATGGCAAGCCGCTTCGAGCGCGTGCTTGAGAGCCGCTCCGATGACGCCGAGGCGCTCTACCATCTGGGCCTCGTTCTCTCCGCACAGGGAAAGACGAGTGACGCCAGGGATCGCCTGATGAGCGCACTCGCGGCGGCCCGGGCGACGAAGCAAACGAAGCTGGCCGTAGAAATCGAGAAGCAGTTGAGGGACTGAACCCGGTTGCGTAGTTTGTTTCGCTTATCCGTCTCACCTCACCTCGCCTCGACCCGCTGGAGCGCCGCGCGCGCGTCTTCGAACCCCGGCGCTCTTGCCAGGGCGCTGCGGTATTCGGTCGCGGCAGCAACGGGATCCCCGCTCTGCTCGAGGAGCCAGCCGCGGATCAGATGGGCCTCCACCCGG
>JAPUKT010000057.1 GCA_027295555.1 Deltaproteobacteria bacterium | reverse complement strand
CCCGACAGCAACCTTCCGCCAAAGATCAAAGAAATTGTACCGGAGTCCGCGAGGGTGGAGGTCGCGGGAACGTACGGTGCCGCCAGCAGCGTTCCGCCCACCGTACCGCGATCCTCGTCGGCCGGATTGTCGCGGCCCGTGTCTGAAGCGGCGCCCAGGCTCAATTCCGACGCGCCGACGGCCCCAGCGGCACGCGCATCCGACTTGGTGCCACGCGGTAGGTTCGCCCTTCCCCCGATCGGGAAGCCGGAGGTCGATTCGCCTCCCGTGGTTGAAGAGCCAGCATCGAACGAGGGCGCTAACCGACCGTCACGCCTCGCGGCACCTTCGATCGGAGACGCGATCGAGCTCGTGCCGTTGCTGCGGCCGCCCGACGAGGAGCTGTTGGACATCCTCGGCGCAGTGCTTCGACGCTACCCCGAGGTCGAGTGGGCGTCCTACTGCCAGTTGGCGCGCCCTGCCGGCAGCCCGAGCCCTGCCGTCGGCCTCCGCGTCACCGACACCTATCGCGACAACGTCACGGCCATCATCAAAGAGCTCTGCGAGGCGAGCCGGACCCGCGACGTCGAGATCGACGTCCTGTTGATCGACGGGCACGACCTACTCCGCAAGGCGCGCGAGCGCGCATTCGTCTTCTTCCCTTGGAAGCCCAAGCCCTTTGGCAGTTGACGGCGGCACCAGGGGAGCGCTAGCCCGTCCTGGGTGACCCTTGGTGATGCACCGCCTGCCGTCCGAAGCCCGATTCCAGCGAGCGCTGGTCAGGCATGGGTGGAGCGTTTGGCCGCAAGCGAATGCCCTGCGCTGACGACGCGTCGCAAACGCCGAGCGGAGCGCACGGGGGCGAATCACGACCCGATCGTGTGGGTCGAGGCCCAGGGAACCAACGTGGTCGACGCCGATGGCAACCGGTACGTCGACCTCACCTCGGGCTTCGGAGTCGCGTTCATCGGGCACAGACACCCTGCCGTCGTAGAGGCCGTCAAGGAACAGGCGGACGCGCTCTTGCACGCACTCGGCGACCTCTACCCGTCCTCGGTGAAGATCGAGCTTCTCGAGAAGTTGTGTGCACTGTCCCCCTGGCCCGAAGCGCGCGCGATGCTGTCACTCAGCGGCGCGGAAGCAGTGACAGCGGCGTTGAAGACCGCCGTCATGGCGACCGGGCGACCCGGGGTCGTCGCCTTCGAGGGCAGCTACCACGGCTTGTTATATGGGCCTTTGGCGGTATCCGGCTTTGCGGAGCGCTTCCGCGCGCCGTTCGATCGACAACTGGGTTCGCACGTGCACTTCGCGCAGTGGCCAAACACCGACGACGCCGTCGATCGAGCACTCCGTAGCCTGCCCGACGACTGGAGCGAGGTTGGCGCCCTGATCGTCGAACCGATCCAAGGGAGGGCCGGGGTGCGCGTGCCGCCTCGAGGATTTCTGAAGGAGCTCGGCAAGACGTGCAAGCAGCACGGCGTAGTGTTGATCGTGGATGAGATCTTCACTGGGCTCGGTCGATGCGGAGCGTGGTGGCGCTCAGTGCGCGACGAGGTGACCCCCGACGTCATTTGCGTCGGGAAAGCGCTCGGAGGCGGGCTGCCGGTCAGCGCGTGCATTGCCCGCGAGGAGGTGATGCGCGCCTGGGGCGATCCGGAC
Source organism: Deltaproteobacteria bacterium (assembly GCA_027295555.1). Classification (GTDB taxonomy): domain Bacteria; phylum Myxococcota_A; class Polyangia; order Polyangiales; family Houyiibacteriaceae; genus SG8-38. Next base: position 6,729 of record JAPUKT010000057.1, on the reverse strand, counting down.
CGCGAGGCCATCCATACCGGCACGTTCTATGGCGATCCGCTCGGTGCAGCAGCGGCCCTCGCGACTCTCGGTGTGATCGAAAAAGAAGGGCTCGTCGCGCTGTCCGAGACGCGAGGCGCTGCGTTCGTGGAAACGCTCCAAAGGGCGTCCCTCCGAGGGGTATCCGAGATCCGGCATGCCGGCACGATGCTCGGCCTTCAATTGGAAAGGGAGCTTCGGGCCTTGTCGGTGACCCGCGCGCTCCTCGACCGCGGTTATCTGGTCCTTCCGGCCGGGAAGCGCGCCGATGTCATTCAGCTCGTGCCCCCGGTCACGCTGAGCCAAGCGCGATTCGACGGATTCGTGGACGCCCTCGACGAAGTGCTGGAGACGGCCCCATGAGCGTTCGGACCGAGCTCGAGCGGCGAGTCGAAGCGCTCATCGCCGACCCCGGTGCACGCAAGGACGCGGTGCGGGATCAGCTGATCGCAGAGGTCGCCAAGTGGCAGGCAGCGCGCATTCCCGAGTATGGTCGGTTGCATCGACACGGCGCCTGGCCCCCGGCCCTGCCGACCGATGTGTTTCGCGTTCGGCGAATCGCGTCGCATTCACCTGAAGAGGATGTTCGTGTTTTCCGGAGCTCGGGCACGACATCGTCGGACCGAAGCACGCATGTCTTTAGGGACCTCCGACTCTACGACGCGGCAGCGAGGGCGGCCGCGAAACACATGCTGTTCCCCGACGTCGAACGGATGCGCTTGGTGTTGCTGGCGCCTCACGAAGACGAGGCCCCCCACTCTTCGCTCAGCTACATGTTGACGCGGTTCACGGAATGGTTCGGTGCCGAGCACACCTGGGTCTGGGATGATGATGTGCTCGACATCGATCGCTTCGAAACCGCCCTCGCCGAGGCGGTCGCCGACGGACAGGCGGTTGCATTGCTCGGAACGTCGTTTGCGTTTGCGCACGCGGAAGATGGACTTGGCAAGGTACGCGTCGCGCTGCCGCCAGGGAGCCGCATCATGCAGACGGGAGGCTACAAGGGCCGTTCTCGAGAAGTCGAGCCGGCCGGGCTTCGCCGTGCGATGGGCGCGCGCTACGGCGTCGCAAAACCTTGGATCATCGCCGAGTACGGCATGACGGAGCTCAGCTCCCAGCTGTACGAGACCACGTTGCGCGACGAGCTAGAGGGCGCTTCATCGCCGAGGCGCCTTTGGGTCCCCCCGTGGGTGCGCGCAACGCCGGTCGACCCGGACACGTTGGAGCCGGTCGAGAGCGGCACGCACGGCGTGCTTCGCATCGACGACTGCGCGAACTTGGACTCGGTGTGCTGCATCCAGACGGCCGACCTCGCGAGAAGGATCGAGGACGGAATCGTCGTCGAGGGCCGTGCACCCGGTGCCGTCCCGCGAGGCTGCTCGCTGGCGGCGGACCAAGCCCTGGGGGTGAGCTGAGATGGCAGATGAGACGTCGGTCATCCGGAAGCGCGCCAAAGCGGTTCTCGAAGCCGGGGGCATGCTCCGGGGTCGCTCGATCGAGGAGCGCGCCCGGTGGCTCGAGGCCACCGCGAAGGCCCTCGCTAAAGACGCTCCCCTAGGACGTGAAGCCCGGGACACGCTTCCCAAAGAGACCGGCTCGAGCGACGCGATGGTGGCCTGGGCCCTCCGCACGACTCTCGATACCGTGCGTCGGGACGCGCTGCTCGGGCTCGCCGAGGAGGCCATGGAGGTCGTCGGTGGAAGGCCCGACCCGATCTCGCTCTTGTCGGTCGTGTTAGCGGGCAACGTGTTCACCGCTTCGGTCCGCGGGATCGTCGTACCCCTCCTCTTCGGCGTTCCGGTCCTGGTCAAAGCCGCCTCGAACGAAACTCGGTTTCCGGCCTTCATGCGAGAAGCTCTCCGCCGCGCAGACGCCGAGCTCGGCATGACAATGGACCTCGTCGTGTTTCCCGGGGGCGATATCGATCGCGAGGCCGCATTGCTCGAGCTCGCCGAAGCGGTGGGCGTCTATGGAACCGACGAAACGGTACGCGCGATCGAACAACGGATCGACAACCGCATTCCGGTCATCGCGCATGGGCACGGAGTCAGCGTCGCCTACTGCAGCGCCCGATCGCTCGCACTCGAAGCGATCGACGACACGGCGGCACGTGTGGCCCTCGACCTCGCCGCATACGACCAACGCGGCTGTTTGTCGCCGCAGGTGATCTACGTGGAAGAGACCCCGGGAAGGCCGGTGGACGGCTTCGCTGCCCGGCTTTCCGGTGCGCTCGAGGCGGTCGCTGAGACCTTACCCAGGGGTCCGCTTCCCGAGCCCGTTGGCCCAGCGCAAACGCAGTGGCGTGGCCTCGCGGAGGTGGAGGGAACGCTCGTTCGCGGTCGTGAACATGCGCTTGCGATCAACCGTGACGGCGCGATCCGCTGGAGCCCCGGCTATCGAAACGCCACGGTCGTGCCGGTTCGCAGCCTCGACGAGGCCCTCGACTCGATGACCGCCTTCATCGCGCATCTCAAGTGCGTGGGAACCGACGCGTGGACACTGCGGGAGCTCGGTGCCCGATTCAGTGAAAATGCATCGTGGAAGGCCTACGCTACCGAGATCGGCACGATGCAAACACCGTCGCTCGACGCCCCCGCGGACGGGCGCCCCGTCTGGGAAGGCCTCTTCCGACCTAGACGCCGATGAATAGTCGCTGACCGAAGTTCCGCTCCAGTCGTGCTTCGAAAATCCTCGAAGCCGCACCTTCGATGTCGTACTCGATCCGCTTGAAGAAGAACGTCTTGGTGTCGCTGTCGTAGATCGTGTAGCTCGCGCGATTGTCGTAGTCGCGAGGCTGACCGACCGAGCCAACGCTGACGATGTACTTCAGACCCTCTTGCAGGGTGAAATCCTCTGCCGGAAGCTCCTCCACCTCGCCGGGCCGAAGGGCGAACACCTTGCACAAGTGCGAATGGCCGATGAGCGTGATGTGGCCGAGATCGTTCCAAATCGGCAGGCACTCCGCCGCCTGGTCGGGCGCGAAGATGTACTCGAACTCCTCGAGACGAACCGGGGACCCGTGACACAAGTCGACGCCGATGTCCTCGAGACGATGCCTGTAGGGTAGCTCCTTGAGCCACTGCATGTTCTCGACGGTGAGCTCCGAGGCGTGCCAGTCGAGCGCCTCGCGCGCCGCCTCGTAGTAGTACGAGTAGTCCATCCGCCCTGCGACGGCAGCGTCATGATTCCCAAGAATCGTGACTTGGGCGATGTCCCTCACCAAATCCGAGCACTCGTTGGGGCTGCCCCCATATCCGACCACGTCGCCGAGGCAGTAATAAACGTCGATCTCCTCGCTGGCGTAGGCCTCCATGACGGCAGACATCGCCTCGAGATTTGCATGGATGTCGCTAAATATGCCGATCCGCATGATTGGATGGTCAACTATCCTGGCACCTGCATGTTACACGAAACCATCGGCCCGGTCGAAGTACCGTGCCGCTCTGCAAGTCGCTCGAGAGCCACTCGGTTTCGCCGAATATCCTCTTCGGTCAGACCATGTGGGGACGGATCGGCCACCATTTCCTCGAATCGTCCCTTCATCCTTTCAAGCAGCTGATGAACGTCTGACGCAAGCCCGAACTGGACCGCCTGGAGCAAGAGCCCGCTCGACATCCCGAGACCAAAACGCACGCCATCCGCGACTACCCGACGACGAGCTAGCTCGAACACCGGCTGCGGAACACTGGCGATAGTGATCGCCTCGTCGATCCGTTCGGGCGTGCTCCAGGCTTCGAGGCGCCGAAGTCGCTGGAGCGCCACCTGTGCGTTGTCAGCAGCCTCTTCGAGCGTGAACGGGTGGTCGGAACCGGCCGAAGGCGGCGGCGCCGCACGACACGCATCGACTACGTGTGCCCAGCGCTCCGCCGGGGCTCTCGCGGCGCGGTGGGTGCGGTCGAGAATGATCCTCGCGTTCGCGGCCCTTGGCGCCTCGACTCGAAACGAGCCCAGCAACTCACCGGCTTCGTCGTATACCACGACCGTCGCATGGAAGTCGTCCCGGAGGAGCTCGAGGATGCGCCCATCGACGGAACGAACCGGATTCAAATAGGCTCGGCGCGAAGCCGCAGCAGCTGCGTCGGTCAAGGTCAATACCGCAATGGGGATTTGGTCGACGACCTTGAGCTGAATCAAGAGGTCGCTCGTCGCTTCAGCGAACGCGTGTGGTTCGTCAGGAGACACTTGGACGAAGAGCCACAGCTCGTCGCCGTCGACCAGCGTCGCGAGCTCTGTAGAAGACCGCTTCCAGAAATCAGCCGTAGGCAGCAGAGCCGCAATGCGCGGATAGTAGTCGGCCCCGTAAAGATGATGCTTCGCATCGTCCACGGGGCGGTCGATCGGCTCGAGCTCGTGGACGTCGACCTCCATGGTGCGCGAGTCGTCGACGTAACGGGCAAGGCCGCGGCGTCCGTGAACGATCGCGAAGTGCCTCAGGTAGTCGGGAACATCCCCTTCCTTCTCCTTCATGAGACAATCGATAAGCCGGGCACGTTCCGAGAGCTCGCGACCTCGGGCCGCGTAGGGAACGATCAAGACGAAGTGCTGCTCGACGGGATCGTGATAGACGAAAGGCACGTCGACGATCTCGCCGTCTTCTAGTTGGTGAAGGGTCCCGTTCAGAGCGGGTTCCCGAAGCTCCGGATGCTCTTCGACGTTGAGCACACGGAACACCTCGACCTCGAGCGGCTCGCCTTCGGACCTGAAGACGCGGACGCGCTCCACACGAGTGCGGCCGGCGGGGCCTGTGTAGCGTGAGTGGGACAATGGCGTATGAATTTCGAACTAACGCATTGTCCACTTGATGGCCAGAATGTGGAACCACGCTATCCTGGCGATGAAATGGACACCAACACCGCCATCACAGACCTCACGGTGGCATGCGTGACTTCGGTGAAGAACGCGACCGGTCTCGAGCTCGATCTGACCCAGGACACCCTCCCGATCCTCGATCATTACGCCGAGCTGGTGGAGTCGCCGCGCGACCCAGTGGTGTCGCTGCTGGCGCCGATGTGCGGCGCCTATTTCGGCGAGCTCTTGCGACGGCATCTCGAAGACGGTCAGTGGAATTGCAGCTCGGAAGAGCCCAAAGACTGGCGGCTCAGGTTCGAGCGCTGCTCGCTCGAGCTCAACCCGATCGGGGTCGCCCTCGAGGTGCTCACCCGCATGGACGCCGGCGGGTGGGGCTCCCATCTGCAGATGGCGCCGGCCGACCGCGCCAAGGTCGACCGCGCGCTCTCGGTCTTCGGCGATGTGCGCGAGGATGACTTCTACAAGTTCGCCGTGCGCTTTGAAGGGGTCGAACAAGCGTATCGGGCTTTGCTCAATAATCCCGGGGGGATGGCCCCCGACCCTTGACACCCAGCTGCCGGCCTCCATATTTGCACAAGCTCTTGGAAACACACATGTTTTCGGAGTCTGGGACGTGACGAATTCATCAACACCGACGGTCGCAGCCGGGTGCGGCGACCTGCTTACCACGGGCGATATGGCCCGACTGAGTAACAGCACGCTGCGAACCGTGCGGTTCTACGAGCAAGAAGGGTTGATCGAGCCCGAGCGACGAAGCCACTGCGGTCACCGCCTCTTTTCGGGTCGTGAGCTCATGAGGCTCCAGCTGGCCCTGGACCTCCGCGAGGCGGGGCTTTCGGTTCAGAGCATCAAAGACCTGTTCCGCCTCAAGTCGGGCTGCGCGTGCCCCGAGGAGGCGAGCCATAGAATGTCCGATGCGCTGACCGCGCAGATCGACACCATGCAACAGAAGATCGCCAAGCTCAGGAAGCTGCGCGAAGAGCTGACCGCCATGGTCTCGGTACTGACGGAATGCCGGACCTGCGAAGAAGCAAGCTTCCCACTGTCGTGCGAAAAGTGCGACGTGCTCGCAAACCCGGAGCTGCCGCGAGCACTGCGTGTGCTCTGGCACGACTGCGAGTAGAATCGCCAAATGGATTGGCTCCCGAGCACTCCTCTGACTGCGGAAGAGCTCGCATGTCTGCCCGTGTTTCCCCTTCCTAGGGTGGTGTTCTTTCCGGGCACGGCGTTACCGCTTCATCTGTTTGAGCCGCGCTACCGACGCATGGCAGAGGACTGCTTCGAGACCGGTCCGAAGGCGATGGCGGTCACACTTCTCGCCCCAGGCTGGGAGGAGGACTACGAAGGCGATCCCCCGATCTACGAGGTGGCTGGGGCAGGACGGATCGTGGGCCACCAGCTTCGGCCGGATGGAACCCACGACATCATCCTGCACGGGCTCCGTCGCGTGCGACTCGAAGAGCTTCCAAGCGACCATGTACCGTACAGGCTAGCCCGAGCGGTGCCGATCGAAGACACGGGCACGGCCGCGTCTGCCGACGTGCTGGCGATGATGGCCGTGGCGATGAGCGTCGCGTCGCGTGTGCGGGAACGACAGCCTGATTTTTTGCTGCAAGTGTCGGCCGAGCTTCCAGCCGGGCGGGCGGCGGACGTCGTCGCAGACCAGCTCGTGGTGGGTCCCGAGGATCGGCAACGAATCTTGCAAACCGTCGACGTGAAGGAGAGAGTCGCGCTCGTGACCGAGGCAGTGGGATCGCTCCTGGCCCAATTGTCCGAAGCGCACGCCCCTTCTTGACGCGCTCGAGCGCTAGCGTCCGCACACTAGTCGTCGCCGTTGTTGCCGAGATGGCCTAGGCGGGCTTGCTTGGTCTTGAGGTAATCGCGATTGTGCTCATGAGCTTC
>JAPUKT010000056.1 GCA_027295555.1 Deltaproteobacteria bacterium | reverse complement strand
CGCCCGGTGCTCTGATCGGCGTCTACCCAGTTCCCGATCTCCAGCAGGCTGAACTGAAACAAGCGAATATCGATGATGTCACCCGCAGTTCCGTCGATCTCGATACGATCCCCGACCTCGAACGGACGACGGAACACGATGAAGAAGAAGCCCGCAATGTTGGCGACGGTGTCGTGCAGCGCGACGGCCAAGCCCGCGCCCAAAATACCCGCGAATGTCGCGAGCGATTCCAGCCCCGCAAACCAGGTCGGGACTAGGAACAGCACCATCAGCACGCCAACCACGGTCGTGAATCCACGGCTCCAGCGGTACCGCTGGGCGACGTCGGTGACGTTCTTTCGAATGATCCGGACGACGATCGAACGGATCAGTAAGAAGACCAGCACGACCACCAGCGACCGCAGCAGCTTGAGCTGCGTCTCGGGCATCATCCCGAGCCAGGTTCGACCATCCGTGAGGAAGTCCTCCACGCCGCCAGCGTAGCCCTGCACTGCATCGGACGCGAGCCCGCAGCTAGCTCCAGCAGATCTCACGCTGGCGCTGACGCTGGCGCTGGACCCTAGCCTTCGAGCCCTAGCGCCTTGCAGATCTGCCGCAGAGCCGCCTCTTCCTGAGCCCGCACTCGGCCGTCCGCCGCAATCGCGATTTCGGCCCCGCTCCGGACGAGCTCGCACTGCTCCGGGTTGCCCTTCACCCGAGCGACGCAGTCGAGCGCATCGAGTCGCCCACCTTCAGGATCTGCGATGAGTGACTCGGCTAGGTCCCGAAAGGCAATCTCGAGCGCGTTGAAGTCGATACCGGAAAAGACGTCCGCCTTGCTCCGCAGCAGCCCGACAAACGCGGCGACCTCGGATCTCGCAAGCTCGCCGTCCGCGGCGGCCACCAACGCAAATGCTCCCGACAGCGCGCGAAGCAAATCACCCGAAACGGTCGCGTTGAAGCGAGCCCAAGTCGCAATCGCGTACGCCACACTCTCGTCCCGAACCATCGATACCTCCCAGATTCGCCGTAGACTAACGCGTCCCCTTCTTCAGCTCCAGCGGGACCTCAGAAAATTCGCGATCTTTGCGACCGCCTCATCGGCCTCCCTCATGGCGCCGACGCTGCTCTGGAACACGTGCCACATGTCGTCGAAGACCTGGAGCGTCACGTCGACCCCGGCCGCTTGGCACCGGTTGGCGAGCGCGGTCGAATCGTCGATCAAGACCTCGTCGGTTCCCACTTGGATCAGCATGGGAGGCAGACCTTTGTGGTCGGCGAACAGGGGCGAGCACGCCGGATCGTCCGGTGGTCGACCATCAAGGTAGAGAGCCGCGCATCGTTTGCTCCAACTCGTGCGGATCATCGGGTCGATTTTCGCATTGGCCGCGCGCGAAGCCGAGTTGCAACTCATATCGGTCCACGGCGAGATCAGCACGACCGCGGCGGGTTGGGGCAACGCTTCGTCTCGAATGGCAAGCGCCGTCGCTAGCGCCAACCCACCGCCGGCGGAGTCCCCCGCGATCGAGATTCGCCTAGGCGACAATTGATGGTCGAGCATCCATCGATACGCGTTGAGCCCATCTTCGAGGGCGGCTGGATGAGGATGCTCAGGAGCCAACCGGTAGTCGGGTACGTACACCGAGGCGCCCGCGGCTACGGCCAGATGCGTCACGAGGCCCTTGTGGGTCGACGGGCCGCCGATGCAATACGCGCCACCGTGCATGTACAACATGGCTTGTGTGGGCCGTTCGCCTCTGGGCCGCGCCACCAACGCTCGGACGCCGCCCATTGAAATCCGTTCCATCTCAGCGTGCGGCGACGGGGAGTTGACCTTGGCGACCAAGCGCAGCCATGCACGTTGAAACGCGATAGGCCACGGAGGTCCGAGGAACGGCTTCAGGCCGTAGCGCGTCGCGGTGCGAAGCACGGCGGGGGAGATTCTCTTTGGCATTTGATCCGTTCTTGGCGAAGCCAGAATAACCCATCTATACTACCTCTCGAAGTGATGGGGACATTCGGACTGATGAGCCGGTCGCGCTCGCGCCTCTGCACTTGGGGGGTGGCGCTTCCACTACTGATCGCAACATCGTCAGGCTGTATCAGCCAGATGCAGGTGGACATCAAAACCAACCAGGAGCGCCTGGACTCACTGGAAGCCGATCTCGAAGCGAAGCGCAAGGAGCTCACGGAGGCGCTCGCGGAAGCAAGCCGCCTCCTGCGCCGTAACAGCGCCGACCAAGGGCTCCAGATCGAAGAGATCATCGACCGACTCGCGGTGATGGAAGGAGAGATCGCCGAGCTACGGATGGAGAGTAGCGGCGTGTCGAAGCAACAGTTGGCGAGAAACGCGGAGCTTCAGCGCCAGCTCAGCCAGGTGGCACGCGCAGCCGGCATGGACGTGCCACTCGAGTCGAGCCAAATCCCGGACAACAAGAAAAAGCACTACGAGGCGGCGGTCAAGGCCTATCGCATCAAAGAGCATTCGTATGCGCGAGCGCTACTTCGCTCGTACGTCGAGCGCTATCCCAATGACAGTAAGGCCGACGATGCGCAATACATGGTCGGCTCCAGCTACTTGAGGCAGGGCCAGCCTGCGGCTGCTCTCGGTGAGTTTCGAAAAGTGATCTCGAAATATCGCAAGGGTGACGTGCTCGACAAAACCCTCTACGACATGGCGCAGGCGTTCCTCCAGGTGAAGTCCTGCAACGATGCAGAGACTGCCCTCAAAGCACTCCTCAAGAACCACAGGAAGTCGTCGCTCGTTCCAAAAGCCAAAAAGCAACTTCGGAAGGTCCGCCAAATGGGCTCGGCCGAGTGCGCTGATCGCTGAGCTCGTCGTCCTAGTAGTGGTGCATGGATCCGCAAGCCGTCTACTGGCCTGCGGCGGCGGCAGCGGGGGTCAAGTAGATCGGTGAAGACCAAGCGCGCTCCTCGTTCATCGTGAGGCAGTCATCCTCCCAGTCGGTTTGGTAGCCCCCGAAGCATGGGTTGCACTCGCCCCCTTTGCAGCGCAGCAGCCCTGCGTTTACGGCCGGGGTTGGTTCTTGGATCGCGCGCACGTAGTAGAGTAGCTCGCGTCCGGACGAGCCATACTCCGCATCTTCGAACTCGACTTCGCAGACCTCGGAGTCTCGGGAGCAAGGGAGGGTGAGCCAAGGGTCCTCGACCAGTTCTTCTATGGACTCGGACTCTGCCATCTGGCGGCCAATCCGAATCACCTCGATGCGGGCGATCCGTCGCCGTTTGTCCGATGGATGGTAGCACTCGCTCGCGCAGATGTGCTCCACTCGGTCAGCGCCAAGTGTCTCGACCACGCTATCCGGGCAACCCGGAAGCTGTTCGAACGCCCCGGCGGCCCTGACCCGGAATTTCGGAACCCCTTCGAAGACGAGCTGACTTCCCATAGATACCCGATTGTCACCAGCGTTGATCAGGTCGAACCACAGCAGGATCCGACCGCCCGACGTTCCATAGACCTCGCGATCGGAAAAGGCCCTCCAGATCGCCTCTCGGGTGCGCTCGGGAGCATGCACCGCGACCAAACCGCCGGTCAGGAAGAACGAGGCCTGGCGCTCGAGCCACACCGTTCGAAACGGCGGCATCGAAAGGACGTTTTCCTGCGTCAGCGCCAAGGACTCGATGGTCTTTTCGGGGGCACCAAAGAGCAATCGCTCCCATTTCTCGTTCACCGGTCCTCGGGCATCGGTCATCTTGTGCCGCTCGAGCTCCTTATAGCCGGTACCCGGCCGCGCGGAGTGATTGTCACTCGAGGCAATGAAGCCGAGGGTCGTATGTCGCGGCGCATCCGGTTCATCGAAGTTGCCGCGCGCGAGTATGTATTGGACGGAACCGCCAGGCCGATGGAGGAAGCTTGGGTTGAAACAGTCCGTGCACTGACCGCAATCGCCCCAGTCAGCTAGGTCGGTTCCCGGCAAAGTCACGTGTCCAGCGGTCCCGGCGTTCAGATAGTTGAGCCGTGCGGCGGCAACACGATCCTCGCACTCCTGCGAAGAGGGCTCCTCGCATCGGCTTCGCACGATTTCGCCCGCCCGCCAGCAACACGCCTCGAACTTGTCCGTTGGGGCGGGGCAAACCGGACTCTCCGGTGTGTGCTCGACAGCGCGGTAGGAGCGGTACTCCTCGGAGTTGCCGTGCCCCGAGAACACTTCGACCAGGCGTTGCCACCTCGGGTCATCGTGCGCGCGCGCGAGCTGCTTGTCCCAAATGTATCCGCGAGGCGTGTAGAAGCCCCAAGCCGTGCCGTGGGGAATTACCATCGACTCGAATCCCCATTCGCCGAGCTTGCGAAACAGGGCCTCCGGTGTCTTCGCGAACTCGCGGCAGTCCAGTGGCAACTGTGGGGACGGGACATCTTCGGGGCAGTCCGATACCGCCGCGATCTCGCGAACATGTACGGTCACGTCGTTGTAGGGCTGCTGGTTTGGAAACGCGTAGAAGGGAATTCGCGCGTTGACGAGGAGCGTCTTCAGGTCTTTGAAGGCGCGCGACGCCAGACCAGGCGCCGCGATTTGGCGCGCCGGCAACTGGTCTTCGCCGGTCTCTTTGAAGATGACGTTCTTATGCCCATAGTGCTCTTCAGGCGTCAGCCCGATTTGGGTCCACTCGAACCCCGTGAACGCGACGAGGTCGGGTTGGTCGCTGTCGTCCACCGCGTTGCATTGGCGAATGGACTCTTTGCCCATCTTCCAGGTGCGCGGCGTCAGCGCTTCCGCGTGGTCGGTCAGCGCGTAGAAATCGAGTTGCGAACAAAAACGAGCGAAGTCACATGCGTCTGCCGGGGGATGGACACCCTCTCCGCCCATGAGCGGCAAGCTCCACTG
>JAPUKT010000055.1 GCA_027295555.1 Deltaproteobacteria bacterium | reverse complement strand
CCGACTCGCCGAGGTATACCGTTTCGCTGGCAGCCTCGTCGGGCAGGCACGTGAAGACCACGTCGGCCAGCGCCGCGACCTCGCCCGGGTAATCGGCCGGGTGCGCGCCAGCCGACGTCAGTTCGTCGATCGGCCCTTGGCTGCGCGAGTGGACGACGAGGTGGGTCCCCGCTTGCATCAGGTTCAGCGCCATCGGCTTTCCCATACGCCCCAGCCCGATGAAGCCGACGCTAGGTGATATGTCTTTGACCATCGCTACTCCCTTTGGTGCGCTTGGTGACCAACGGCGCTCATACTATCTCGCGGTCGCTTCGCACGCTGTGATAGCCTCTCGAAATCACAGGGGCGAGCTTCCGAAGAGGCGTGGCCCAAAGGCAGGAGAGCGTTTTCCATGGCACAAACGGACACCAAAAAACCGGTGGTCAATTACGTTCGAAGGCCTTTCTTCTACGACCAGTGGATGGAAGAGCAAGGGATCCCGATCTATCGCGACTACTTCATCGAGGACGGTAGGACGTTGGAGCTCGGTGACTGGGATGAGCGAGGCCATAAGGCTGCCTTCCTCCAGCTAGCGGGCCAAGAGGGAGTCTCCGAGGCGCGCATCTCCGAGATTCCGGCTGGCGGCAAGATCGCACCATACAAGTTCGCGCTGGAAGAGATCGTCTACGTGCTGCAGGGGCGTGGCGTCGCGACGGTCTGGGCTGACAACGGCCCGAAGCACAGTTTCGAATGGAACGACCACGCGATGTTCCGGGTGCCGGGGAACCACTGGGTAGAGTACGCCAACATGGGCGGTGACGTGCCCGTACGGCTGCTTCACATTAACAACCTCCCCGTGGCCATGTCCACACTCCAAAGCCCAGATCATTTCTTCGACACGTCGATCCCCACCAAGAAGAGCCTGATCACCGGGCCGGACGGCGAATTCTTCTCCGACGCTCAAGCTGTCGACAACGACCCTTCGGGACGCGGCCAGGTCGCCAACTACTGGGTCGGCAACTTCTTCCCAGACATGCGGGCTTGGGACCGCTTGGTGCCTTTCAAAGGACGAGGCGCCGGCGGGACGACCGTGTTCATCCAATACCCCGGTTCCGAGTTGACTGCGCACATGTCGGTCTTCCCGGCGAAGACCTACAAGAAGGGCCATCGCCACGGGCCGGCGTACATCATCGTGATCCCTGCCGGCGAGGGCTTTTCCGTCATGTGGCCAGAGGGGCAGGAGAAGGTATTCATTCCATGGCACGAGGGAAGCATCTTCGTGCCCCCGAACCGTTGGTTCCACCAACACTTCAACGTGGGCGAGCAGCCAGGGCGCTATTTGGCATTCCACCCGCTGCCTCAGTTCACGGGGTTCATGGGCGAAAAGATCGACCGCTCAGCCGACCAGTACGAGTACCACCAGGAAGCCCCGGAGATCCGCGAGCGGTTCGAGGCCGAGCTCGCGAAGCGCAATCTGACGAGCCTTATGCCCGCCGAGTGCTACACGGACGCGAATTACAAGTTCGAGAACGAGAAGTAACCAACCCGCTCTCCATCAGATGACGGCCATGAAAAGCCCCCTGGCAATGTGCTCAGGGGGCTTTCTCTACCCAGGAACGTTCCGCACGGCACAACAGGCACGTAGACACGCGTTTCACGCGCGTTTTCTATTGTCGCCTCTAGTGCAGCAATCCCGCGAGATGGCGCGTACCGGTCCGTCGCGCTCCGATGCGGGTCTGAGGTCTTCGAACCAAGCTTCAGCACGCTACCCCGACTTCCGCGTCACTGGTGCGGTTACGTCATCTCCCTCTTTGCGTCGAGCCGATGCGGCCTCTACTGCTTCGTGAAATATTTGGCGACGACCCCGTCGGTGTTAAGGATGTCGCCTTTCGCAACGTCCCGCATAATGTCGATCGCAGCCTGCCATCGACCCTCGGGTGCGGTCGGGCGATTGACGATCGTGCAGTCCTCAACGACGACGACCTTGTAGCGGTATTGGTGAGCCTCGCCCGCGGTCCATAGCACGCAGTTGTCCGTCGCAGCGCCAGCGAGGCACACCGTATCGACGCCCATCGTGCGGAGCGTGTAGTCCAGGTCGTTGTGCGAGAACCCCCCCGTGAAGCGCTTGTAGATGATGGTGTCTTCGTCGATGGGCTGAAGCTCGGGGATCACATCCAGACCTGGGCTGGCGGATAATTTGGCGCTGTTGTTCACGTTATCGGCCGGCCGACGCATGCTGTTGACATGGATAACGGGCACACCAGCTTCGTGGGCTGCGTCCTTCAATCGACGAACGTGCGCGACCAGGTCGTAGCCGTAACTACCTGGGGCCCAGCCGTATCCGACGGACATGTCGAGAATGATGACTGCGGGCTGCATAGTGAACTCCTCCAGGCCGGTCCGGCGCTCTCCGGTGCGGGTCCCGGGTATTCGAACCAAGCTTCAGCGCGTTACCCCGACTTCCGCATCTGCTGGTTCGGATTACGTCATCTCCGTCTTTCCGCGAGCCGATGCGGCCTCTACTGCTTCGTGAAATATTTGGCGACGACCCGGTCGGTATCAAGGATGTCGCCTTTCGCAACGTCCCGCATAATGTCGATCGCAGCCTGCCATCGACCCTCGGGTGCGGT
>JAPUKT010000054.1 GCA_027295555.1 Deltaproteobacteria bacterium | reverse complement strand
AGGCCAAGGAAAAGGGCGTCCCCGAGAAAATCGCCAAAATAACCGGCCCCGCCGGGCAAGCCTTGTTGAAAGCCGTCCGCAAGTCCCTAAGCAAATAGGGGCGAACCCCCGGCTTGGGCGCTGACGCTGCTACGGGGTCTCGCCGTGGATGAAGACCCACGTGCCTGGGTTTTCGTCCGTGGCGTATCCGCCATGCCAACTTGGGGGCACGTCAGGGCCAGCCCAGTTGTAAAGCCACTTGGCATCCTCTGGGGCCATGTTGATGCAGCCGTGGCTCCTGGGACGGCCGAAGCGGTCATGCCAGAACGCGGTGTGGAATGCGTACGCGCCCCTGAAGTACATGACGTACGGAACATCCTCCAATGAGTACGGCGGCTCGCCGGGTTCGTCGTTGTCCATCGTGGCGGTCAGGTGCTTGGCGCGAATCCGAAATGCGCCCCGCGGGGTTCGGTAGTCGAGCTCAGGACGGGGCCCCTTGCGCCGGCCGCTCGAGATGAGCGTGACGTACCGCGGCTGGAGCCAGTCGTAGGCTACCAATACCTGCCTTTCCAAATCGATGTCGATCCAACGTTCACCGTCGGCGACCTCGGGCGGCGGCGCGGTGGGCTGAATGAAGCGCACATCCGCCTCTCGTACGAGCCGGTCGTCGCGGACCGCCAGATACACGTCGTCACCGAGCTGCTGGCGCGACCGAATCGGCAGCCAGGTCCGCGGGTTGAGACGATCGCGGGTCGTCCGAATTCTGCCGCGATCGTTGACCCGGTACACGGTGGTCTCCCCGCCGCGGGTCACCGCTACCGGAAGACTCCCGTCTCTGCCACCCAGAAGGCGCCCACGGAACTCACTCCAGGGCCTCCGGCGAAGGGGCTGGTCGGGTACGAATCCGTTCTGCTGGGTCCGCCAATACGTCCGGCCATCTCGTTCGAACGTCCGGTCGAGGCTCACATGGAACCCGGGCTCTAAAACTCGGACGACCAGTGGGTTGTCGATCTCCAGGGACTCTTCGACCCCGGCGTCTGCCTGCTCCGACGGGACCTCGAAGATTTCGTCGACCGAGGGCAACCTCCGATAGACCGGCGTGCGTTTCCGAACCGTGACGAACTCATATGGCATGACCGCTTCGCGATCGGGTTGACGTGCGCGACGCTCGGGCAACTTCTCGCCCGAAAATATCGTTACGTCGCCTCCGGCGCAAACGAACCCGCCGGTGTCGAGCTCGTACCAGCCGCCCTCGCAGCCTTCTTCCGCGACTGGCAGCGAAGTGGTGGAATGTAGAAGCGCACCTGCCCGAAGATAACCGAGGCGTGGTGCCTCCGGGTCGGGTGTACTCCGGATCGGGGCCACGAATCGCTTTGCGAAGACGCGTTGGGGCGGGCCGAGGTCGCGAGGCGCCTCGAGTACTGCTTCGACCCGCTCGCCGAGCGTCTCGGTGAGGTTACAGGCCGCGCAAGTAACTGCAATCGTTGTGCTGAAAAGCACAGAGTATGACCAAAACAGAGCTCGTCGTGTGCATCGCACAGCCGTGGTCTGCTACGAACTGTCATTAGGATGCGCGCGGGTCAACACCTCGAAGCGTTGTCGACGACGTTCGGTCTCGTCGCGTCTCTTCTCTTGCACGCGGCAGTCTTTGGATACATGGCAAGCCGCACAATCAACTTCGATTTCGATTTCGAGCTGACGCTACCGATGGAGGTGGAGTTCGGATTGACGGAAGGGATGGTGGCCACCGTGACGCCCGGCAGCACAGCAAGGCCGATGCCTGACGGAGTGGGCAATAGGGCAGTCGGTGAGTTGACGGACGAATCGCAGTCAGAGGTCGACGCCGGAGTCCCAGGGCCGGACGCGGACGCTGGCCCTGTCGCTGACGCTGGCGCTGACGCTGACGCTGGCGCTGACGCTGACGCTGGCGCTGACTATGAGATCCCCGTGGGTCCGTCGGCGATTACGGGCCCGTCTCGCATTCCCGCGGGGACGCAGCTCGCGCTTCGGGTCGATATGAAGCGGATTCGGGAGTCGCCGCTTGGGCCGGACGTCACCCAATTCCTTTCCGGGGTGCCGGATTGGCAGCTTCTGCTGGCGGGGTCGGGGATCGACCCGGTGGAAGACCTCGACAGGCTCTTAGTCGCTTCGCCGAATCTGGAGCGCTCGAAGCTGGTGCTCGCGGGACGACACCGACGCGGCAAGACGTTTACCCAAGAGAGCGTCCAGCGCATGGCCCGCTCGCGCGGAAAGCGTGCGCCTTGGAAGCGCCGGTATGGAGTGCGCACGGCGCCGTGGCACGACATCGACCGAACGAAGCGCACCATTGCGGTTCTGAGCCCCCATCATTTCACCATCATGCGCCAACAAGATCTGCAACGCGTGCTCGCGCTCGCCAAGGCGCGTGAGCTGCGGGACGCAAAGAAGGAGGGCCTCGTGGCGGCGCGTGGCCCCGACGCATTGCTTTCGATGGGACCGGAGGAAGCGCTGTCCCTCGAGATCGAAGGTGTCCATCAGTTCGTTCGCGGTAGCGTGCAGCACATCCCGATACGACTCCGGGTCGCAGTGCGTGAAACCGGACCGGACGAAACCACGGTCACGGCTCTGGTAACGTTCGCGTCGGATGCAGACGCCCGGGACGCCTCGGTCTATTGGACGAAGGTGGCCAACTTCTACGCGCGGCAGCTCATCATGACCCTCGCGGGATTCGGAAAGACGCTTCGACGCATGAAGTTCGACCCGAAGCAGGAGCGTATCGAAGTCTCGTTCACGCTCACCGCGGATCAGATTCGGTTCATCCTGAGCTATCTCGAAGGCCGCCTACGGAGCGTTGGAAGCACCTCTAGGACCCCGCGATCTCGGGCGACGCCGAATCAACCGAGCCCTACCCCGAAGCCCGACTCTACAAAGAAGCCTGGCCCGACAAAAAAGGGGCCGTGAGGGCCCCTTTTTCTCGATTCTTCAGCTCACGTAACTCAGAGGACCAGGTCCTTGAGCTTCTTGAGCGGCGTTGCGCGGATCTTCTTGGACGCCGCCTTTGGTGGGAGCATCATCTCCTCACCGGTAGCCGGATTGCGCCCCATCCGAGCTGGCTTCGCCGGAATCTTACGAACCTTGAGTTTGATCATGTCGGGAATGACGAACTCCCCTGGGCCACGACGACCAAGCTCTTTTTTGACTAGCTCTCGAAGTGTATCGAAGACGCCGGCCACTTCCTTCTTGGTCAGGCCGCTCTTGTCGGCCAGCTCGCTCATGATCTGGGCCTTCGTCATTCGCTTCCCCGCTACCATAGTTCCCTCCTAACTCCGCGGTCTGTCCATCGGTACAAAAGCCCCCAAAAAGAGCCTTAGACAGCCACCGCGCCATCTATGCCTAAGCTTTTCCGCGCTGACAAGGGGGTTTGTGCGGTTTCTCAAAGAAAATTTCAGGGGTTAAGCGTCGACCGAGCGCGAGCGATCCCCGAAAGGCAAAGTCGCCCGCTGCTTCGATCCCGCGTTTCTCACAGCTCGTCCACAGGTTCCCCGCCGATTTAGGTGCGGGTTCGTCACCTTTGCCTGATGAAGCCGAATCGACTTTATTTTCCACAGGTTGAACCCTCAAACCTCGACGAACCCTGCGGATTACAAGGGCGTTCGGAGCGGGTTCAGTGACGTTTTTCCACAGGTTTCGCGGTGCCTCGACTGGCCCGCACGGCCTGCATGAGCGCATCGGTCCGCGCCGTCATTTCACGATCCTCGGGAGCCGTCGCGTGATCGTGCCCAAGGAGGTGCAGCAGGCCATGAGCTAGTAAAAACGTCACCTCCTCGATGATTGGGCGATCGCGCCGACGTGCCTGACGGGTCGCGGTCGGAAGGGAGATCACCACATCCCCGAGAACGCCTTTGTGGACCTCGGACCCCGATCCGTCCTGCATTGGAAAGGCCAGAACATCGGTCGCCTTGTTTATCTTCCGGTAGCGCCGGTTGAGCTTTCTGATCGTCGCATCGTCGCACAGGAGGATCGAAAGCTCCGCGTCCTCGAGGCTGAGCGCGCTCAGCATGGCTTCGGCGCGCCAGGCGAGGTCGGGATGGCGCACGGAACGACGCTCGAGGCCACGCGACCGAAGCCAAACCGGCATGGCTTGCTAGTGGGACCCCACTCGGTTTCGGTCAAGTCGGTCCCGGGATGCCTCAATGGGCGCAATTGCTATGCTCGGACCGTGTTCGAAACCGTTCTCATTTTGCGATGCGGCGAAGCCGCCACCCGTGTCGCGCGCACTTGCCGGCGCATGGGCATCACCTCGGTCGTCGTGGCCTCCAAAGGCGAGCCCCCGAGCCGACATGTCGATGCCGCGGATCGATCGATCGAAGTGGAGCTCGATGCGACGGGATCCATCCCGACCGATGCGCTCGCGGAAATCCTCGAGCAGGCGGGCGCCGACGCGGTCCACCTCGGCTATCAAGGGCAGCCCCAGATGTGGGAGCTCGCAAGCGCAGCCGAGAAGGCTGACCTTGCAGTAGTCGGCACCGATCTGGACGTGTTGGGTGCGTTGACCGATCCGACGACGGTGCGAGCGGCAGCCGAGCGCGCCCGGGTGCGGATGGCTAGCGACTCCGAGCCTCCGTACCGCCCGCGCGAAGTCGGCGTCCTCGTCGCGGCAGACTCGTACGGTGAGACGATCGCGATCGCCGAGTGCGATCGAAGCCTTTCGACTAGCGAGCACAGCTTGATCCACGAGAGCCCCTCTCCGGAGTTGTTTTTCCGACGCGACGGAGAGGCGTTTCGAATGGCTCTCTTCGATAGCGCGCGCCGCCTCGCTGCGGAGTTCCGCTACGCGGGCCTTCTCGAAGTTCGGTTTCAACTCGACCCGGACGGACGTGCCTGGGTCTCCGGTGTAACGATCGGACTACCGCGGCACCACACGCTGATCGAAATGGTGACGAAGGTCGACCTCGTGGGACAACAGCTGCGCATCGCTTCCGGCGAGAAGATCCCCGAAGAGCTGAGGTCCCTGGAGCCTCGGGGGCATGCACTCGGCGCATCCATCTTGGCGCTCGATCAAACCGAAGCGCCGGTCTCGTCGTTTTCCATCGCGCCCGCGCCGCAAGGAAGGGTCCAGACAGCCGCGTCGGCCACCGTTGGGCTGCCACTGCCGGCGGACGACCGCCCCCTGATCGCCAAGCTCACGACATACGATCCCCTCCGGCATAGCGCCCTCCTCACCATGGACCGCTTACTTGCTGAAATGCGGGCCGAGCCGTTCGCCACCAATGTGGCCGACATCCGCCGAATCTTGGTGGATTACGCTTTTCGTGCGGGCCAATACGACGCTGAGTCGGCCGAGCGGTTTATGTCGGCGTAGGGGATCGCCTCGTCGTCCTCGTAGTCGTGCGCGTAGCGGCGAACGTAGTCGTACCGGCATAGACCGCGCCATCGCCGAGCTGCTCCTCGATTCGGAGGAGCTGATTGTATTTGGCGATGCGCTCCGACCGCGAGGCCGAGCCGGTCTTGATCTGCCCCACCCCCGTCGCAACAGCGAGATCGGCGATGAACGTATCTTCCGTTTCGCCGCTTCGGTGAGAGATGATCGAAGCGTACCCATGAAGCGCACCCAATCGGATCGTGCTCAGGGTCTCGGTCACCGTTCCGATTTGGTTCACTTTGATCAGAATCGCGTTGGCGACGCCCCGGTCGATGCCCATTTGGACGCGGCTCGTGTTCGTGACGAAGAGGTCGTCCCCGACGAGCTGGACCTTGCTCCCGAGACGGTCGGTTTGAATCTTCCAGCCCTCCCAGTCGTTCTCGTCCATGCCGTCTTCGATGCTGATGATCGGGTACTTCGAACAGTAGTCCGCATAGATGTCGACGAGACCTGCCGCATCGACCGTCTTCTTGTCGAACGTGTATTGACCACTGCCCTTGTCGTAAAACTCGCTCGCCGCGCAGTCGAGCGCGATCGCGACCTGCTCGCCCGGACGGTATCCGGCCGCTTCGATCGCACGGGCCACGAACGAGAGCGCCTCTTCAATGGTCGAAAGGTGCGGGGCGAAACCTCCCTCGTCGCCGACGCCGATCGCGTGGCCCGCTTCCTTGAGAAGCCTCTTGAGGTTGTGAAAGGTCTCCACTCCCGCCCGAAGGGCCTCCGAGAAGCTGTCGAAGCCCGCCGGCACGACCATGAACTCTTGGATCTCGAGGCCGCTGTCGGCATGCGCGCCGCCGTTGATGATGTTCATCAGCGGCGTTGGAAGGACGTGCGCTCGCGCGCCTCCGAGGGATCGCCAAAGTGGGAGACCCACGGCGTCTGCACCTGCACGCGCGACCGCCATCGAGACTCCGAGGATCGCGTTCGCACCGAGTTTCGATTTGGAGTCGGTTCCGTCACAAGCCAGCATGACCTGATCCACGCCGGCTTGGTCGAGCGCATCCAGACCCACCACCTGCGGCGCGATCTCGTTCACGACATTGTCAACGGCCTGCAGCACCCCTTTGCCAAGGTAGCGATTCTTGTCTCCGTCGCGAAGCTCGATCGCCTCGTGTTCGCCGGTCGATGCGCCCGACGGCACCGCCGCTCGACCCGTCGCGCCACCCATGAGATCGACGTCTACCTCGACGGTTGGATTCCCTCGTGAGTCGAGGATCTCACGTGCTCCCACTGCGATGATCTCGGTCATGAATTCACCTCGGGCTCGCCTTAGCGGTTGTCCAGGGGCGATGCAAGGATGTGATGCTAGGCTCCGCCCCGATGACCGCTCTGCTCTTCATTCCTTGGTTTCGCTTGGAACCCTGGGACATCCCGCTTCCCTTGTCTCTTCCCGTGTTGGGGGACACCCTTTCGATCCAGCCGTTTGGCGTTTTGGTGGCGACGGGGGTTCTCCTCGGCGCCTGGGTCGCGGGTCGCTTCGCAGAACGAAACGACCTCGACGTCACCGCGACAGCAGACCTCGTCACGTACGCGGTCGTCGTCGGGTTCATCTCCGGGTACTTCCTCAACGGCCTGCTCTACGAACGAGAGGCGCTCATTCGGGTGCTCGAGCATCCCTCCGAGCTCTTCACGACTTGGCTTGGGCTCTCGAGCTATGGAGGCTTCTTTGGCGGGATCCTCGGGTGTTTCATTTGGCGCTGGCGCACGAAACGTCCCCTGCTGCCCTACGCCAACGCGTTGTGTTTCGGATTGCCGTTCGGATGGTTGTTTGGCCGAATGGGATGCTTCGTCGTTCACGATCACGCGGGAAAGGTCACTGACTTCGCGCTCGCCGTCGCGGAGTACCATTTCGGCGCACCGCCCTACCAGCCGCGACACGACCTCGGTCTCTACGAGGTGATCTACTCCGTGCTCATCATCGTGTTGTTCGTTTCGCTCGAGCGGAAACGCCGTCGTGTGACCGGCTTCTACTGTGCGTTGCTGCCCGTGGTCTACGCGCCGGTGCGGTTCTTCCTGGATTTCCTGCGCGCCACGCCACTCGAAGGAGGCGACATTCGATACGCGGGACTGACCCCGGCACAGTGGTCCTCGATTGCCATGCTGCTGATCGGCATAGCCGTCTGGCGATACATAGGCGATAGGGTGGGGGTAGGCGATAGCGTGGGGGCGGTGGGGCGGGACCAATTGACGGGCCGCAGGCCCGACCGGAATTAACCACGCGGCCGGTTACAAAATAACGGGCCACAGACCCGACGGGGATCAACCACCAGACCGCCCAG
>JAPUKT010000053.1 GCA_027295555.1 Deltaproteobacteria bacterium | reverse complement strand
CTTCACGACACCCTTGGCCTCGTAATGGGCCAGTACCGGCTCGGTCTTAGCTTTGTATTCCTGGTACCGCTTCCGCACGACCTCTTCGGTGTCATCCGATCGCTGCACAATTTTCGTCCCACCACAGGAGACACACTCCCCGGTTTCGGGCGGCGGAGTATAGCGAACGTGATAGGTCTGTCCACAGTCCAGGCAAACCCTCCGCCCGGTCACCCGCTCGACGATATCTTCGAGGGGGAGATCCAACGACACCACCCGATCGATCTGCCGGCCGAGCTTCTCGAGGAGTTGATCCAGGGCCTCGGCTTGGGCTACCGTCCGTGGATAACCGTCGAAGATCGCGCCGTTTTTCGCGTCATCCTGGGTGAGACGCTTCTTGATCAGGTCCAGGACCAGACTGTCAGGCACCAACTTTCCAGCCGACATGTACTCGTCGAACTTCTGCCCAAGCTCGGAGCCCGACTTCCGCTCGGAGCGCATCATGTCGCCGGTCGAGATCTGGGGAATGCCCAAAAGCTCGATCAGGAACTTGGCCTGGGTGCCCTTCCCTGCACCGGGCGGTCCGAAGAGAAGCAGATCCATTACGCGTTCCTCGCGCGAATTCGGGAACCCTTGCTCCCGGTGAGGCCCTCGTAGTGGCGGGTGATCAGGTGACTCTCGACCTGCTGGGCGAAGTCGAGCGCAACGCCGACCACGATCATCAACGAGGTACCACCAAGATAGAACGGCACATTCCAGCGCGCCTGAAGAAGCGTCGGGATCGTGACGACCGCGGCCACGTAAAGGGCGCCGCCGACCGTGATTCTGGTGAGCACTGCATCGATGTATTCGGCGGTCGCCTTGCCGGGGCGCACACCCGGGATAAAGGCGCTCTGCTTCTTCAGGTTCTCGGCGACGTCCACCGGTTGGAAGGTGATCGCCGTGTAGAAGAAGCAGAAGAAGATCGTCATCGTGGCGAAGACGATGATGTAGACCCAGCCGCCGGGCACCAAGTTGTTACTGATCCAGCGCATGGCATCCGAGAGGTACGGGATGTTGGTGCCCGCCAGGGTGACCGGAAACATCAACAATGACGACGTGAAGATCGGTGGAATGACGCCTGCCATGTTGACGCGGAGCGGTAGATGAGACTGCTGCCCTCCGTACATCTTTCTCCCGATCATCCGTTTCGCATAGGTGATCGGCAGCCGCCTTTGAGCCCGCTCGAAGAACACGATGAACCCCGTGGTGCCGAGGGCGATCACGATGAGCAGCATCAGGTCGATCGGCAGAAGCTCCTCGAGCTTGAACTGCTCGAGGGTCATGAAGAGGGCGTCGGGAAGATTGGAGACGATACCGGCGAAAATGATCAACGAAATGCCGTTGCCGAGGCCGCGCTCGGTGATCTGCTCACCGAGCCACATCAGGAACGAAGTACCGGTCGTCAGCGCAAGCACCGTCATCAGCCGGAAGCTCCAGCCCGGGTTGGCGACGATATCGCCGGCGGTCGAGCTCTCGTTCCACCCTTCCCACAACATCGCGAGCCCCATGCTCTGGAACAGACTGAGCGCAACGGTGCCGTAGCGCGTGTACTGGTTGATCTTCCGCTGCCCCGCCTCGCCTTCTTTGCGGAGCTCCATGAGCGTAGGCACGACGACCGTCATCAGCGACAAGATGATGCTCGCCGACACGTAGGGCATGATGTTGAGCGCGAAGATCGACGCCTGCTCGAGGGCACCACCCGAGAACAAATTGAACAAGCTCAAGAACCCGCCCGACTGACCAGCCACGTACTTGCGCATGGCCGCGCGGTCCACGCCCGGGGTCGTGACGAAAATCCCGATCCGGTAGACGGCCAACATCCCGAGCGTGAAGAGGATGCGGCGACGCAGCTCGGGGATTCGGAAGATGTTCGCGATGGTGCTCATGGATCCGTTTACGGCGTTAAGAAGCGCTCTTTTGCACTAGCTCGACAGAACCGCCGGCCTTTTCGATCTTTGCTGCCGCACTCGCGCTAGCCGCGTGGACCTTCACGGTGAGAGCTTTGTCGAGCTCTCCATCGCCCAGAATCTTGATCACGTCCACTTTGCGCTTGATAAGGCCCGCCTCACGAAGAGCCGCTTCGTCCACCGTGGCGCCGCTATCGAAGCGCGCGAGATCCTTCACGTTGATGGTCCCCACCTTCTTGGTGAAGGGATTGGTGAAGCCACGCTTCGGGATGCGCCGGTAGAGCGGTATCTGCCCGCCCTCGA
The DNA here is from genome assembly GCA_027295555.1 of Deltaproteobacteria bacterium. Taxonomy (GTDB): domain Bacteria; phylum Myxococcota_A; class Polyangia; order Polyangiales; family Houyiibacteriaceae; genus SG8-38. The sequence continues at coordinate 4,080 of JAPUKT010000053.1, read as the reverse complement.
AGCCGAGCTTGCTGAAGTTACCGGGATGCCTAGCCTTTTGGCCCTTCTGACCGTGGCCCGCCGTCTTGCCTAGACCGGAGCCCGGGCCGCGACCCTTGCGTCGCTTGCCCCGGACTGCGCCCGCTGACGGGCGGAGCCTCGAGAGGATGGGCGTTTCGTTTTGCTCACTCATTGACTTCCTCAACTCGGATGAGGTGGAGCACCTTCTTGATCATGCCGCGGAAGGACGGGGTGTTGTCGACTACAACCTCGCTGTGCGGTCCACGGAGCCCCAGGCCTTTCAGGATTCGCCGCTGCTTGTCCATCCGACCGATTCCGCTTCGAATCTGGGTCACTTTGAGTTTGTTCGCGGTCATGACTGCTTCTCCTACGACGCGCTCGCGTCCGCAGATGCATCAGGCTCCGCGGGTGATTCCGACTTGGGGCCATGCTCGAATTGCTCGATGTCGCCGGCGCGCCGACCACGACGCCGGGACACGTCCTCCGGGGACTCGAGCTCCCGAAGCGCAGCCACCGTGGCGTTCACGACGTTGTGTGGATTCGTCGTGCCGAGAATCTTGGCCAGGACGTCCTTGACGCCAGCTGCCTCGAGGACCGGGCGCATCGCACCGCCGGCGATGACGCCAGTACCCTCGGAAGCGGGGCGCAGAATGATCCAACCGGCGCCTGCGTGGCCCACGACACGATGGGGAATCGTACGACCGGTGAGGGGCACTCGGAAAAGATTCTTCTTCGCGCGGTCGGTCCCCTTGCGGATCGCCTCGGGAACCTCTTTAGCCTTACCCATGGCGACGCCGACATGGCCCTTGCCATCGCCAACGACGACCAAGGCGCTGAAGCTGAATCGCCGGCCGCCCTTCACGACCTTTGCGACGCGGTTGATGAAGATAACGCGGTCGGTCAAATCGTCAAGCGACGCTGGATCAATAATTTCGTCTTTGTATGCCATCTGATCCTCAGAACTTCAGGCCCGCTTCGCGCGCCGACTCGGCCAACGCGCGAACACGCCCGTGATATCGATACCCGCCACGGTCGAAGACAACCTGCTCGACCCCCCTGTCGATGCATGCCTTGGCGACGAGGCTGCCAACTGACTTCGCGGCATCGACTTTGCTTCCGTCCGTGGCCCCTGCGACGCTGGACGCAGCCGCGATGGTGCGACCACCAACGTCGTCGATGACCTGTACGTAGATGTGCTTCGCACTCCGAAAGACCGAGAGTCGCGGTCGCTCCGCCGTGCCTTGCACTTTCTTGCGAATCCGCAGTTTGCGCCGTGCGCGCCCTCTTAGTTTTTGCCGCATGATCATGCTCCGGCCTTGCCTGCTTTGCCTGCCTTCTCTTTGATGCGTTCACCCGTGTAGCGAACCCCCTTGCCGTTGTAGGGCTCTGGGGGACGAATCTGTCGAATGCGCGCCGCGATTCGGCCCACGAGCTGCTTGTCCGGCGACTCGAGATGAACGCGGGGGAACTTGGTGCCCGCCTCGTCGATTGTCTCGACCTTGACGGCGACTGCCTTCGGGATGTCCAGCATCGGCTGGTGCGAGAGACCGACGGTCATCTTGAGCTGGCCGTTCTTGAACTCCGCGCGATACCCGACGCCACGGAAGTCGAGGGACCGCTTGTAGCCAGTGGCCACGCCCACAACCATGTTGTTGAGGATGGCGCGCGTGAGGCCCTGATACTGAAGTCCGAGCTTACCGGCGCCCGCAGCGGGGCTCACCGTGAGCTTCCCATCTTGCTGCTCGACCACTACCTCCGAGGGAACGGTGTGCTTGAGCTCGCCCTTTGGGCCCTTCGCCGTGACTTCCTTGCCACTGATCGTGACCTGGACGCCCTGCACTACCTCGATGGGCTTCTTGCCGTTTCTGGACTGTCTTCCTGTATGCGTTTCGGTCATCACCAAACCTCGCACAGCACCTCGCCGCCCACACGCTTGTCGCGCGCGTCGCGGTCCGTCATGATGCCGGCCGACGTCGACAAGATCGCAACGCCCATACCGTTTTGTACGCGTGGAATATCCTTGTGGCCGACGTAGAACCTTCGCCCCGGACGGCTCGCCCGACGTATGCCGATGAACGCGCTCTGGCGGTCACGACCGTACTTGAGCACGATGGTGAGCTTCTTCTGCACACCATCCTCCACGCGGTAATCGTCGATGAAGCCCTCCCGCTTCAGAATCTTCGCAAGCTGCTGTTTGAGATTCGAAGAGGGGATGATCGTTTGCTCGTGCTGGGCCTGAGCGGCATTTCGGATGCGCGTCAGCATGTCAGCGATTGGGTCGGTCATCATGACTGCACCTCCTACCAGCTCGACTTTGTGACCCCGGGGATATCCCCGGAGAGGGCGTATTTACGGAGACAGATGCGGCACATCTCGAACTTGCGGTAGTAACCCCGCGGCCGTCCGCAGATTTTGCACCGGTTGCGCTGTCGCACCGAGAACTTCGGTGTCTTTTCCATCTTGGCAAATGCTCTCTTACTAGCCATCTGCGTCCTCAGTTTCTGAACGGCATGCCGAGCGATCGGAGCAAGGCACGTCCCTGGTCGTCGTTTTGTGCTGTCGTCACAAAGGTCACGTTCATGCCTTTGATACGGTCGATTTTGTCGTAGCTGACCTCTGGAAAGACGATCTGCTCTTTGATGCCGAGCGTGTAGTTGCCCCGGCCGTCGAATGCCTTCGGGCTCGTGCCCCTGAAGTCGCGGGTGCGTGGTAGCGCCAGTGTGACCAAGCGGTCGAGGAAGTCGTACATCTGGTCGCCGCGGAGGGTCACCATGGCGCCAATCGGCATGCCCTCGCGCAGCTTGAAGTTAGCGATGGACTTCTTGGCGCGCGTCACGACCGGTTTGCGGCCGGTGATCGCGGTGAGCTCCTCGGTGGCCGACTCGATCAGCTTGGCGTTCTGCACCGCATCGCCGAGGCCCATGTTGACGACGATGCGGTCGAGCTTCGGAACCTGCATGACGTTCTTGAAGTCGAAGTCCTTCATCAACTGAGGGGTGACCTCGTCTCTGTACTTCTTTTTGAGTCGTGATTCGTATTCACTCATGACAACACTCCGAGCCTCAATCCAGGACCGATCCGCTCTTCACGGCTACGCGGACACGCTTGTCGGGGTCCTTCTTGTCGGCTTCGATGCGGACGCGGGTGCGCTCGTCGGTCTTCGGGTCGACCAGCATTACGTTGGACGCGTGGATCGGCATTTCCTTTTCCACGATGCCCGCTTCGCGGAATTTCCGAGCGCTCTGATGGCGCTTCACACGGTTGACGCCCTCGACGAGGATCAGATCAGCGCGGACCACCTGTAGAACACGGCCCCTTTCGCCCTTGTCCTTGCCGGCGATGACCTGCACGAGATCGCCCTTTTTGATCCGCGCAGCCATCACACCACCTCCGGCGCGAGGGAAACGATCTTCATGAAGCGCTTACCGCGGAGCTCACGAGCCACCGGCCCGAAGATGCGGGTGCCGATCGGCTCGTTGTCCTTGGTGATTAGAACCGCGCTGTTGGTGTCGAACTTGATGTAGGTGCCGTCTGGACGCTGGTACTCACGCTTGGTGCGCACCACGACCGCGCGGGCCACCTCGCCCTTCTTCACGCGAGCGGTAGGAAGAGCTTCCTTGATGGACACGACGATGACATCGCCGAGGCCGGCATACCGACGGCGCGAGCCACCGAGCACCTTGATGCAGGACACTCGTTTGGCGCCGCTGTTGTCGGCCACATCCAGTTGTGTTTCGCTCTGAATCATCGTTACACCTCCGGTGGCCGTTCGACTAGGCGCACGACCTCCCAACGCTTCGTCTTCGAGCGTGGCCGGCAGGCACGAATCTCGACGACGTCGTTCTTGCGGTATTCGTTGTTCTCGTCGTGCGCGTGGAACTTCTTCTTGTGCTTGACGTACTTCGTGTAGAAGGGGTCTCGCGCGCGGCGAATGATCTCTACCACGACTGTCTTCTGGGCGTGTCCCTCGGAATGCGTCTCGTTGACGACACGTCCGACCAAGCGACGACGACGGCCGCGCTCTTTGACGACCTTCGGGGTAGGCGCTCGTGCGGGGGTGGTGGGGTGGGACCTGTCACT
>JAPUKT010000052.1 GCA_027295555.1 Deltaproteobacteria bacterium | reverse complement strand
GGGCGGCACGGGTGTAGACTGGCCCACCGGGGTGACCTAGTCATCATTGCACAATCGCTGGAAGCCGTTTCAGCCGTGAATTTAGGGCTTCGCTGGCGATTTTTTAGTTGACCTATCGCCCGTGATTCCAGGTATGCTGCGCCGGCCCCCAGGCCGAACCCAGGTGGAGGAGCTCCCCACAATGAAGCAGCGACTATTCGCGGTATGGCTCCTGGCTGCCACACTTACACCGGCGCTCGCCAGCGCGAACCCGGAACCGACCGCTTACGACTCGCGCAGCATTGCGATGGGACTTACCGGGACTTCGTACCTGGAGCGGCCCGCGGCTCTGGTGCTCAACCCGGCCAACTTGGAAGGGATCGACAAGCTCGGCTTCACCTTCAACTTCACCGCGCTGCTCGTCAAGCAGTGGGCGCCGGTCCAAGGACCGAACACGCGGATCGACTCCGGCCTCGGCTTCGGACCGCTGCCGGCGGTCTTCATCGCCGGCCGAATCGCGCCGAGGGTGGTGTTCGGGGCAGGCATCTACATCGAGACCGGCTACGGGTCCTCGTTCGACGACGTGATCTGTGTCGACGGCGACGAGGTGGAGGAGACCCCTCCCGGCTCGGGTAACTTCATCCCGGACACCAACCCGACCACCTGTACCAACGGAAACGCACCCCCAAATGGAATAGGAGAGGGGCCCCAGGACCTCAACGTCACCTTCTTTGTCGGTGAGTTCAGCGCGGGTACGTCGATCCGCGTCACGGACGAGTTCTGGCTCGGCGTCGCCCTGAGACTCCCCTTCTCCAAGCAGGTCGCGGATCTTTGGCAGAACGTCGGGGCCGTTTTCGGTCAGACCGCCTACGGCCGCGTCAAGAACGACCTCGGCGGCGTTGGGTTCCCCTCCCCTCGCTTTGGCATCACCTGGAAGCCGCACCGGAAGGTGACCGTCGGCGCGATGTACCGGATGTACTCGAAGATCAGGTTGACCGGCACGACCGACACGAGCACGATTCCCAATATTACGTTCAACGCTTCGGCCGACTGGTTTATCCCTCATGCGATCCAGGCCGGTTTGGCTTATCAAGTGAACGAGCGGCTGCTTTTGGTGTTCGAGGCTCGAGCGCAGTTCCACGCCGCCGACAAGAGCGGAAACAAGAACCAAACCGTCACGGCTTCGGACCCAAACGGGCCTCTCGAGATCACCATCGTCGTGCCCTTCGGTTGGGTGACCGCGTGGAGCGTCAAGGTCGGCGCGGAGTACCGCTTCCCGATCGACCTGTTGGCCATCCGGGGCGGCGTAAACTTCGCGAGGTCGGCGACCAGCGGCGAGTGGGCACAGTACTTCACGCCACCCCCCGGCTTAAGCGGCTTCTTCTCAGCAGGCTTGGGATTCTACTGGGATGACGCGAGCGGCGAGCAGAAGGACAAATACATGCTGGACGTCACCGGCGCGTTTTCCGTTAGCGCTGGCAGTATCGGCGACGAGTACATCGGCAACCAGGGAACGATCCCCGGAACCAGTGACCAGGTCACGCTGTGCAGTTTCCAACAGGCCGTCCGCACCGGCTGCCCTGGCGATCTCGGCGTCTTCACTTACTGGGCCACTGTGGGCTTCACTGTGCAGTACTGACCGGCTGCACGCCCAGCACCGGTGCATAGAGCATCGGCTCGCCTCGCTTCCACCAATGCCCGCTTTCACGTCGCTCTTCAAGTGACGTGAACTCGTACTCGTAAATCACGGCCCGGATTTGCGTCGGAGGCGAATCTTCGAACGGATTCCCCTCGATGAGCTCCACGACCGACGGTTCGTTGGCGAGAAGGCCGCGCATCAAGCTCGCAAGCCAGACATTCCTCCGAAAGTCTCCGAGGGCGGCGAACCACATCTGCCAGTCGAGGCGCGGCTGGTGAGGGGCGACCCACGCCGGCGCCTTGTTGAGAGGCCCCGGCTTGTAACGAAACACGTAGGGCTCCCAGTTTTCGCCGTCGCGGCTGCCCTCGATGATGATCTCAAGCCTCTTGGTCGTCATGACCGCGAACAGCCCGTAGTTGTTGAACGTGCTGAAGGGATACAACGGGCGGAGCCAGCCGGGCATTCGTCGCTCCCCAAAGGTTCCGGTGTAGAAGATGATCGCGGTCAGCGCGATCACGATGGCAGGTGCCACCGCGGCTCTACCGCGCCAAGTCGGCTCGTCCTGTGCAGCAAGTCGCTCACGTGCGCGCTTCGACACGAAGCGTGCGAAGAGCTCGTCATCGAAGACGGTCAGACAGAGCAGGACCGTGAGCAGGTTGAAGAACCCATAGTTCCCGGTGAGCGCGATGAGCGCCATCAGGATCAAGATCAAGACGGCGCCCGCACGCCGTACTGCGACTCGGGGGACCCAAAGCAGGATCGGCGCCCCGAACTCGATGATGAACATCAGCGCGCACGACAGCTTGTGGAACCATGCCGGCAACAGGTTGGCGTACCAGGCCAGCGTCGTCGGTAGGGGCTGCGTCCAGTAGTGATAGGTCAGCGCGCTGAGGTCACCCCACGTCGGATCGTGACTCGCGAGCTTCACCCACGCCGAACGGAAGAGGAGCCGAAACAACAGGAACCAAAGCGCCCATCGCGCCACTTTGTTCGGTTCGATATGGGTGTGAAGACGGTCCCAAAGGCGCATCGGAACGAGGAAGACCGAGGTGAAGCAGATCTCGAGGAGAAGCGTGTCCCACTGAAAGGACATGAACGGCCAGCCGACCGTCACGAACGACAGGTACGCCAGCCAGCAAACGAACGCTGCGATCCTCGGCACCCACCCCACGAGCAGCGCGGCAGACGCGATCGCCCCAAGCACCCACACGGCCGTAATCATCGCGTCGCTCGTGCCAAACCAAAGAAGGCTCGGATGATCGAAGAAGCTATGTCCGGCGCGGTGGGCAGAGTCGACGAAATCAGCGATGGGGGTCACACCCCGTTGCCCGAACAAACCCTGCGCTTGTACGCCTAAGGAGACGAACGCAATGAACAACGTCGCCCCAAGCGCGCGGGCAAACACCCACGAAGAGATGACGAAAGTCCGCGTGCCACGCTCAGAAGCCACGGCCGACTTGCTACCACAGTGTAGGAGCAACTGTCACTCTAGCGACCTAGGTGTTCCGGTTGACTACTGCCACGCGTCGCGGTTGCGCTCGACGAATTCTGACAGAGTGGTCGCGGGTCGCCCGATCAGCTCGGTGATGGTCGGGTCCACGGCCGCCTCGAACCCTGCCTTGGCATTCGCGAACACCGCAAGACCGGCTTCGACTAGCCATGGTGGGGTCCCCATCTGCAGCATCAGATCTCGCGCTTGGCTCTCCTCGACGTCGATGAACATGATCGGCTTTCCGATCTCGCGACCGATCTCGGCAGCGACGCCCTTTGCGCCGTAGGCCCGACCACCCGTCAACACGTGGGTTTGTCCGTCGTGCTTCTCCGGGTTCAGCAAGCACTCCGCTGCGCCTTGACCGATATCCATGGCATCGATGTACGAAATCAGTCCGTCGCCCTGCGGAAGGATGATCGACGACATGTTTCGTATCGTCTCCGCCTGGTAGTTGATGAAGTTCTGAAAGAACGAGCACGGACGCAGGATCACGGACGACATACTCGAACGCTGGACTCTCTCATCGATCTCGCGATGCCATGCGCGGAGCTTGGAGTGCTGATCCCAGCCCGCTGAGCGTGAAGAAAGTCGCACGACATGCGGCACGCCTGCCTTCTCTGCGGCGTCAAGCAGTCGCTCCGAAGCGGCGACTTGATCCTCGATCAAGGGCGTCATGAAGAAGAACGCGTCGACCCCATCGAATAGAGAGGGCCAAGCAGGCTCGGTGAAGTCGAGCGGAACGACGTCGGTCACCTCGGGCACTACCGCCGCGACGTCACTCGTGGGGCGTGCGCCCACGCGGACCTCGACACCCCGCACAAGAAGCGCGCGACAAACCTCACGACCGACAGTGCCGGTCGCTCCCGTAACGAAAACTCTCACTAGTCGGATACGCCGAGATCATCGCCCAACTGGGGCGGGCCCGCGCGGTCCCAGCAATCGACGCAGAACGCCACCCACTCGGAGCCGGGAACGGGATGTACGTGCATGTGCGTACCGCATGACGCGCAGAAGAAAAGCCCTTCTTCTTCGCCTGCTCGAAAGCCCGCGCGCAAGAGATCGCCGCGCGTCGCAATGCCCCATCCTGCGTCACCTCCACGTACGATCAACGCGCCGACCCCGAGCTCGCACATCCGCTTGCTCGCTCGTTCGGCCGTCTCGTATGCGCCGATGGTGACGGGGCTCGTCATGTAGTAGCTCACGGGTCGCATCGGCACGGCGTCGGCCAGGTCGCAGCGAACGCAAACGACACCGACTGGCAACCGGCCCTTGGTGATGACCAAGTGATGAACGCCGAACGCAGACGCAACGCGGAACGCCTCGGACACTGGGGCGTCCGGAGTGATTGTCACCGGCCTGCTACTCATGACATCAGCAACACGCATCTAAGCCCCTCGAGTGAAAGTTGGCAAGCAAGCCAGACGAAGTTCGTTGAATGAGAGTACCAAGGCGGCCGTTTTTTTCCAAGCCCCCAGGAACGGACGTGAAACTCTGAACTAGGAGCGCCTTCGATCTGTTGATAAAGTGGGGGTTTCACCGTCACGGCGCGGAAGCCGGACGCCCTGCAGATACCGAAGATTGACGCGTGCTGGCAACCGCCCCAAAGGACTGGGCCACGAGCCGTGTCATGACCCGTTTGCCCAGCACCTCGCAGCCCGCTGCGAACGACAAGCTCTTCACGCGGCAGTTCGCGCTCCTGCTCGCGATGATGGCGTGCTTCGGGATGTCGTGGTCGTTCTACCTGATCCTCCCGAAGTTCCTGGCCACGGAGCTCTCCCTCGACGCTGCCGGGATCGGCCGGATCGTGGGCATCCAAGGCCTCACGGCCGTCGGGATGACACCCGTAGTGGGTTGGCTGGTCGACCGGTATGGGCGACTCCCCTGGTTGATCGCCGGTAATCTCTTGCTCACGCTGACCGGCATCGCATTCGTTTTCGTAGAGCAGGTCGGCCCCCTCCTCTACCTCGCGCAGATGACCTGGGGAATGGGGATGGTGATGACCTTCAACTCGGCGGGGACCATAACGGCCGACATGGCACCGAAAGGCCGCATGGCGGAAGCGATCGGTTTCTTCGGCGCGGCGAACCTCGGGATGAACGCGGTGTCGCCCGCGATCGGGGAGGTCCTCGAGAGCACCGTGGGTTGGGATTATGTCTTCATTGCAAGCGCCACCGCAGGAGCTTGCGCTGCGGTCCTCGGCATGTTCTTGAAGGAGCCGCCCAAGCACGTCCCGCATGAGCTGGAAGAGCGCCGACCGATCCTAGGCATGCCGATGCTGCGCGTCTATGGCGCGACCCTCGCGATCACCGCGTCCTTCGCCGCGCTCTTCACCCTTCATCAGCCTTACGCCCTGGGTGAAGGCGTCACCCAGATCCGGTCTTTCTTTGTCGGGTTCGCGATCCTCGCGCTGACCGTCCGGCTTGGCGGGGGCCGGTTGATCGATCGGTTTGGCGTGCTGCGGTCTTCGATCGTGTCGATCGCCCTTTACGCCACCGTCCCGCCGTTGTTGGGATTCGTGGGCCCGACCCATCTGTTCCTCGTGGGCGCGGCGATGGGGCTTGCGCACGGGGTCGCATACCCCGCGCTCACGGCGCTCGGAATCTCACGGGCCGACTCATCCTCGCGGGGAATGGTCGTGTCGATCGTACATGGCGCCTTCAACGGGGGTCACGCCTTCTTCGCGTATGCCCTCGGCATGGTCGCCGTTTCGACCGGCTACCCCACGGCCTTTTGGATTGCTGGGGCGGTCACGTTCGGAGGCGCTCTCTTGCTCGGAGTGAAGCGAGCGCCCGCGCCTGCCCCCCTAAGCGCGGCCCGCGGCACGGCGGCGGAGTAGCCACCACCCGCAGAGGAACAGGAGCGAGAACAGCAGCGCGCGATCACTCGACGGCGACCCCGGAACGCGACAACTGCAGCCGCTCGAGCTACTGCCTGAGTTGGACCCACCGTCCGCGCCGGCGCTGGGAACGCCACCGTCGGGCGTGTCGTCCGCTTTGCGAAGCCAAACATAACTACTGAAGCTTTGCCGCGCGGTGCCCTCAACCACCTCGTGGCGATAACGGTCCTCGCCCTCGGCAGGCGCTTCGACGGCGGTTTCGTGCTCGAACGGATCGCCCGAAATGGCGACCCTTTCGAGGGTGGTGGAGCCGTTCTTGATGACCAACAATGTCATTCCTTCGGCGCCCGTCACCACTGCGCTCAGGGTCGCCGTGTCGGCAAAGACGGTGTTGCCGAATCGCTCGCCCGTCATCGACGTCTCGATCATGGGGCCGTCGGGACCCACGATCTTGACCACGGTTCGACCGCTACGAACGCCCTCCATGATCGCGTCGACGCTGAGCTCGCTCGCATACACGAGGGTCGTTGGGGTGCCGATTCGCGTTTCCCCGACACGCAGGTCTTGTCCTGCCCTGTGGTCATCGCTACCGGCGATCGCGGTAGCATGTGACCCCTTCTCGAGCAGCTCCGTCTCCCAATACGCGATGGCGCGGACAATCGCGGTTTGAACCTCGACTGCATTGATGGTCGCCGGGTCGACCTCGAGAAAATCCCACGCGCACCCAATGCAGTCGGGGAGCGGCCAAGTTGGATGATTGATCGAGAAGAGGGCGCCCTGATCGTGAAACGCGTCGATCGCGTCGGCGATCGTGTACCCGTCCGTACCCACCGTGTAGGCGACCGACTCGGTGGCACCGATAGCATTCGCGTGGCCTCCATAGGTGGTGAATTCCTGGCCGGGGAGGATCAGCAGGTTGGGATGCCGAGCCTGTGCATCCTCATAAAGCGTGAACCCGCTGATCGTGTTGTGCTCGGTGAGAAGCACGAAGTCGAGGGCCTGGGTTTCCGCAAAGTCGAGGGCCTCGTCGATGGTGAGAGTGACGCGCGCGTCTCCGCTCTCGCGGGTGTGGACGTGGAAGTCGCCGGCGTACCAGCGTGCCTCGGTGCTCAACACGCCGGGGTCCTCGTAGGGCGCGCGGGGCTGAGGCTCGAGGGTCGGCGAAGTGCGAAGGGTTACGTCGACCGAATACCCCGCGGGCTCATCCGGTACGATCTTCGCCTTTCCGACGGTCACGCGCCAAGTCCCTGCCGGCATCGGCCCGGGGATGTAGCTCCGCGAAGCCGTCTCGATGCCGACGATGGCGTTTTCCCGGTTGCCGCCGCCCGAACCACGAGTCCCGTTCGGGTCGCTGATCCCCCAATCGAGAATATTGCTCGTCTGCGCGGGGACGTGGCTGTGCTCGACTTCGATCTCTTCGATGCCCTCCGGGACCTCGAACTCCAAGAAGAAGTACGTGTTGGGTCCCTCCGGCACCTCACCTTCGAAGTGGATCGTCCCTTGCGCACTTGCGACACCGGCAACGAGGCCGACGCATACGGCAATAGAGGCAAATAGAGGGAGCATCGCTGGATTGGAACGCATTTGGGGCCGCGATTCAAGCTGGCGCTGACGCTCCCAAAGGCCCTACTCCTTCAGGAGTCCCTTCCCCGGTACGAAGTTGACCTCTAGCCGAATCCCATCCGGGTCCTCGAACAACACCGAGTAGTAGCCGGGCGCCCACATGGCCTCTTCCGGGTCGTGCACGATCTTGGCGCCGATCTCCTTTAGAAACTCGAACGCCTCGTCCACGTCCTCGCGCGTGCGCGACCGGAAGCAGAGATGGTGAAGGCCCGCACGCCACTGGTCGAAGCCCTCGGCACGCTTGTCCTCAGGCGCTTCGCGAATACCAAACGCCGTCCGCCCGCCAACACAATAGTAGGTCCCCGCGATGTCCATCACCGGCTTCATCCCGAGAAACGGCAGCAGTTGACTGTAAAACGCGCGAGCACGATCGAAGTCAGAGACGGTCAAGAACGTGTGCGCAACTCCATTGATCTCCATGTCGGCCCTCCGTCAGCGGAGCTCGGCAGACCGCTTGCCAAGCAGCCGCCTCGCGATGATGAGCAATTGAATCTGTTGGGTCCCTTCGAAGATATCGAGGATCTTCGAGTCCCTAGCCCACTTTTCGAGAAGATTTCGTTGGGAGTAGCCCTGGCCGCCGCAAAGCTCGACGCAACGGAGCGTGATCTCGTTGGCAACGCGAGCCGCCTTGGCCTTCGACATGGACGCTTCCATCGAGTTCGGGATCCCGTTGTCCGCCATCCAGGCAGCCTTCAACATCAGGAGCCGCCCCGCTTCCCACTCGGCCTCCATCCGAATCAGCTCCGCCTCGACGGCGCTCTTGTTGTGGATCGAGCCGCGATACCGAACCTTGATGCCTTCATGGGAGAGAAGCTCCCGCGTGTGCTCGAGGGCCGCACGTGCCACACCGACCGCCATGGCCGCCACGGTCGGCCTGGTGTTGTCGAAGGTCTGCATGACGCCGCCAAATCCTGTATCGGTGTCGATGTCTTCGGTCCCGAGGAGGTTTTCTTTGGGGATGCGGCAATCGGTCAGGGTGATGCTGGCGGTGTCCGACGCGCGGATACCGAGCTTGCGATCGAGCCGCACCACTTCTATGCCGGGCGTGCCGTGAGGAACCACGAACGACTTGATCGCCGCGCGCCCGAGGTTGCGGTCGAGCGTCGCCCACACGACCACGGCGTCAGCTCGACTGCCCGCCGTCACGTAAATCTTCTCACCGTTCAGCACCCATTCGTCTCCATCGAGACGAGCTGTCGTGCGAATGTTGGCCGAGTCCGAGCCCGCGCCCGGCTCGGTGATCGCCATCGCCGCCCAGACCCCCTCGAACCGCTTCTTCTGCTCGGCGTTCGCCACCGCGGTGATCGCAGCATTGCCAAGGCCCTGGCGGGGGATCGACAGCGCGAGCCCGACGTCGCCCCAACAAAACTCGGTGAAGCCGACGCATGTTGCCATGTTCGCACCGTTGTTGACCTTGTCGCCGCCGCGCTCCTGTTTGAGGGCGGCAATACCGTCTTGACGCCCACCGCCTGCATTGAGCCCATCCATCAAGGCCGCGAGCATATCGAGCTCTTTCGGATACTCGTGCTCGGCTTCGTCGTACTTTCGTGAGATCGGGCGGAAAACGTTCTTGGCGATCTGGTGGGCCTGGTTGACCAACACGCGAAGGTTCTCGGGTAGCTCCAAGTAGATCATGCCAATCCTCTACAACAAAAGATTCCCGTCCATCACGCCGATGGAACGCAGCTGGCGGTACCAAATCTCCACCGGATGGTCCTTGATGAAACCCGCACCGCCGAGGAGCTGAACGCCGTTGGTGCCGGTCTCCATGGCCTTGTCGGAGCAAAGCGTGCGGGCCAGATACGCCTCGCGTGCACAGGGCAGCCCCGCATCGACTCGACCCGCTGCGCGATAGACCAGCATTCGCATCGACTCGAGCTCGATTCCAATGTTGGCGATCATGAAGGCAACCGCTTGGCGATGGGAAATCGGCTCCCCGAAGGCGACCCGTTCGTTGCAGTACGGGATGACGTAGTCCAGCAGTGCTTGTGACGTCCCGAGCGCCATCGCACCCCAAGCGATGCGGCCACGGTTTGTCGCATCGTCGTAAGCCGCACGGGCGTCCGGTTGCAGCGCCGCCTCTCCACCGAGCAGCGCATCGATCGAAACCCGAACCTTGTTCAGTCGAAGCCTTCCGAGGCCAGCAGAGCCTAGGCCCATTGCGGACTCATCGGAGACCTCGACCCCCTCGGTGTCGCGCTCGACCAAGACGAACCGAGGGCCAAGCTTCGGTAGCTCCGCTGCGACGAGAAACCACTTCGCATGGTGTGCTAGCGCCACCATCGACTTCTCACCGTTCAGCACGAGCTCCGAGTTCTTCTTCTTGGCGGTCGTTCGCAGCGCGGCAGGATCGAAGAACGGATGCGGCTCGACCACCGCGACGGACGCTGCGATTGGATCCCCATCGACAAAGGAGGACAACAGGGTGGACTGCTGTTGCTCATCTCCCCAGTGGACGAGCGCGTTCACGAAAGACAGCGGTGAGAGCGCCGCATAGGCGAGCCCCATGTCGCCCCGCGCCAGATCTTCGGCGATCAGCATCTGCGATACGGCGGACACGGTTTCGGCCGCGCCTCCAAGCACCTCCGGCACCGCCATTGGGATCGCCCCGAGATCGGAGAACACATCGAGGAAACCGTCCGGGGGCGCCGAGCGGTCGTCGGCTTCCCGCGCCGCCGGCCGCATCACCTCATCGGCGAAGCGTCGCAACGTGTCGCGCATGAGCCGTTGCTCTTCGGTAAGACGCAGGTCGAACTTCGGCGAAGACCCGGACGGCGTGTCGCCTTTCGGGGCAAAGCGTTTTGCGGTCTCTGCTGCACGCTTGGCGCCCTGGTAAACCAACTGTCGGGTCCGGTTCTGCAAGCCGAAGCGCTCGACTAGAGGCGAGTCCGCCAACTTGGTGAGGGCACGCAGACCGCTTCCCATCACCTCGTTGATGATCTTCTCATTGTCCACACTAGGGATGCTGTGCCGTCCTCCAATCGCGGTCAACGGGTACGCCTGCGACACCGATGCAGCACATGGCTGCAAGCCTATGGTGACCCAGCTCAGGGCAACAAGCGACCGATTCGGCGATACTTGCCCTCGAACATCTCGATCCACTCTTCGAGCTTATCGAGCTCGGCCTGATCGAGGCCCTCGATGTCCCCCGTGAAGAGCTCTTCGTCGAACGAGACCTTGGCAAGCGCACGGGTACAATCCTTTCCCGCGAACATGCCGTATGGCCCTCCGGGACCATAGAAGCTCCGCCCTCGCGTGACGTCGTAGACCTCGCCACGAATCCCGATGAGAAGCGGCGTGGCGGGGTCCGAGCCATCGTACTGTGCGAGCTCCGCAAGCGTGTAGTCACGCTCCTCCGCTTCTGGCAGAGGCGGCGGCTCGGGCTTCTTTCCGAACAGGCTGGAAACCCAATGACCGAGACCCATGTTACTCGACGAGCGCCCCGGAGCCCCCCATGTGGTAGCCCTCCTCGCCGTGGAGGTTCGTATCGAGCCCCTCGCTCTCTTGGTCGTCGGTCACTCGGAGCCCGATGGTCAGGTCGATGGCCTTGAGGATGACGAACGTCACGACGAAGGAATACGCCGCCACAGCGCCCACAGCGAGGACGTTCTCGATGAAGGGTTGGATGTCGCCGTGAAACCACCCATTGGTGCCGCCCCAGGCGGCGCTTGCGAGGGCGCCCGTGAGAATCGCGCCAAGCGCGCCGCCGACGCCATGAATGCCAAACGCATCGAGGGCGTCGTCATAGCCAAGCTTGTTCTTGGCCAACACCGCCCCGTAGCAAACGAGGCCAGCCGCCAGGCCCATGAACACCGAGGCGATCGGGCTCACGAAGCCTGCAGCTGGCGTAATGCAAACCAACCCAGCGACGAGACCGGAGGCCACACCGAGGGCCGTCGGCTTGCCCTGCTTGACCCATTCGGCGACCGCCCAGGCGAAGGCCGCAACCCCAGCGGCGAGGTGCGTGTTGACCAGCGCCAGTGCGGCGTTGTCATTGGCCGCCAACGCGCTTCCGGCGTTGAACCCAAACCAACCGAACCAGAGCAGGGCAGCACCGATCAAGGTGAGCGTCAGGTTGTGCGGCGGGCCAGGACGACGGCGACGACCGATCACGAGCGCGCACATCAATGCGGCCGTGCCCGAGGAAAGGTGGACCACGGTGCCTCCGGCGTAGTCGAGTGCGCCGCGCGCGCCAAGCCAACCGTCAGGACCCCAGACCCAGTGACAGATCGGGTCGTACACGAGAGTCGCCCACAAAAGGATGAACAGCACGTACGCCGAAAACTTCATGCGCTCCGCGATCGCGCCCGAGATGATTGCCGGCGTGATGATGGCGAACATCATCTGGAAGGCCATGAACAGAATGTGTGGGATCGTGGAGCCCTCCTGAGGCTCGAGCCCTACTCCGTTCAGGAACGCGTACTCCAGGCCACCGATAAAACCACCACCGGCATCCGAGCCGAACGCGAGTGAGTAGCCGATGACGACCCATTGTATCGTGATGATGCCGAGCGCGATGAAGCTGTGCATGGCGCTCGAGAGCACATTCTTCTCGCTGACCATCCCGCCGTAGAACAACGCCAACCCTGGCGTCATCAACATGACGAGCGCGCACGACACCATGAGCCATGCTGTATCCGCTTGATTGAGAGCTTCCATCCCCGGTTCCTCCTTGAGTTGGAGGAGCCTAAACCGGCGCTGTTTCCGTCGGATGTGGCTCAAGTTTCCGGAGTGTTTCAAAAATGCCGAAAGCGGTGGCGCCGCCTCTGGATTCGCCTACGTTCCCTGGGCTATGCGAATCGTTCACGATAAAGAGCTCTGCGCGAACCACGGGCAATGCGTGGGCGCAGCCCCAGAGTTGTTCAAATTTGCGGACGACGGGTCCCTCATATTCATCGACCCGAACCCCCCAGAGGAGCTACGGGAAGCCGCCCAAGACGCCGTCGACATCTGCCCAGTCCAGGCCCTGTCGATCGTCGAAGACTGAAATCGCCCCGTTTTTGAGCCTCGCCAGGGGGTGCATGCAGCCGTGATTTCGGTTACAACTCCCCTCCGGCGAGCCATACCCACGAGTCGGCGAAAACGACCGACGACCCCACGGTCGAACCAACAAGAGAGGCACCATTCATGGAATCCGTATCTGAGTTCTTCGAGAAGTTCGAAACCAAAGCAACCGCCGACCCCGACGCGGCCACGAGCCCCAACGCAGTCTACCAGTTCAACATCACCGGCGACGGCGGCGGTGACTGGGCGTTGGACCTTACGAAGGGCAAGACCGAGGGCTTCGTCCTCCAGGGGAAGCACGACAGCCCGGGCGCAACCGTCACGATTTCGTCCGAGGATTGGCTCGGCATGCTCAACGGCTCCATCAACCCCATGCAGGCGTTCATGTCCGGCAAGATCAAGATCGACGGGGACATGACGCTGGCGATGAGCCTCCAGCAGGTCATGAACCTGGTCCAGGACTGAGTCACCTGAGCTCGTGAATCGACAGGGGTGGCTCTCGATGCGGGGCCGCCCCCTTTTCATTCTTCCTATGCCGTCTTCGATCAAACCCGCCAACGACGCGCGCACCCGGCTCAGCCCCGAGGATCGTCGCGAGCAATTGCTCCGCGTGACGTCGGACATCATCGAGGCCGACGGCGTCGACATGGTGCGCATCCCCTACGTCGCAGCGGCGGCTGGCGTCACACGGCCCGTGGTTTACAAGTTCTTCCCCAACCGCCACGAGCTCATCAAGGGTGTGCTCGAGAGCTTTCGAGAGGAGTTCGCCGGGAGGACGCCCGACATCTTGGGCGACCAGAGTGGCGAAATCGCATCGATTGCTAGTGTGTTCATCGACGCTGCATGCGACACGATCGAAGCGAAGGGCTCCGGCGGGTGGCAGTTGATGCGAAGCGTCGCTCCAGACGCCGAAATCGCGGTGATCAGCAGGGATTTTAGGGGCCAGCTCGTCGAGCCGTGGCTGGTCCCGCTCCAAGAGCTCACGGGCGTCCCCGATGCCGAAGCGCGCGCGCTGGCCGACATGTTTCTCAGCGGCGCCGGCGAAATCGTCCAGCGCTGGATCGACGGCGAGTTCAGCCGCGAGCAGGTGGCCACCCTTCTTAGCCGGATCATCCTCGCCGTATTGCTCGAGTTCACCGAGTAGACGCCATGGTTTCCAAGCTGTTCGACCCATCGAAATGGACGGAGGTCCCGGGCTTCGATCTCCAGGACATCACGTACCACCGGGCCAACGATCAAGGCACGGTCCGCGTCGCCTTCAATCGGCCCGAGGTTCGGAACGCCTTTCGACCAGGCACGGTCGATGAGCTTTACCGCGTCTTGGATCACGCCCGCCAAACGTCGGACGTCGGTTGCGTCTTGCTGACAGGCAACGGGCCCTCGCCTAAGGATGGCGGCTGGGCATTTTGCTCCGGTGGCGATCAGCGCATCCGCGGCAAGGACGGCTACAAGTACGAGACCGACGCGGCCGGCGAAATCGACCATGCGCGGCTCGGCCGCTTGCACATCTTGGAAGTCCAGCGACTGATTCGATTCATGCCCAAGATCGTCATCGCAGTGGTGCCGGGTTGGGCCGTGGGCGGCGGCCATAGCCTTCACGTCGTATGCGATATGACGATCGCGAGCCGAGAGCACGCGATCTTCAAACAGACCGACCCGGACGTCGCCAGCTTCGACAGCGGCTATGGCTCTGCCTTGCTCGCGCGTCAGGTCGGTCAGAAGAAGGCCCGCGAGGTGTTTTTCGTGGGCCTCAACTACGACGCCCAGCAAGCGGCCGACATGGGGATGGTCAACGCCGTCGTCCCTCACGCCGAGCTCGAGGACTTCGCCCTATCGTGGGCGGCAGAAATCAACTCCAAGAGCCCCACCGCCATGCGAATGCTCAAATTCGGCTTCAACATGATCGACGACGGGCTCGTGGGGCAGCAAATTTTTGCGGGCGAAGCCACTCGCTTGGCCTATGGCACCGACGAGGCTCAGGAGGGGCGAGATGCGTTCCTCGAGAAACGGCCGCGAGACTACCGAAAGTTCCCCTGGCACTACTGATTCCGGGAACGCTGACGATTCGACGAATCTAGGCTACCCTTCCCCACTTAGACTCACAAACGGCCCCAACACCAAGGGGCTAATCGGAGAAAAGGAGCAAGTCATCTCAAGCAAGATATTCGTAGGGAACCTCGACTTTGGAACCACCGACCAAGAGCTACGCGAGCTCTTCGGAGAGATAGGCGAAGTCGTAGATGTTCACATCCCAAAGGATCGCGAAACCGGGAGGCCCCGAGGATTCGCGTTCGTTCGATTCGCAGAAGAAGAACACGCCGCCCAAGCAGTGGAGAAAATCCACGGGCGAGAGGTTGCCGGCCGTGCGCTGCGCTTAGATATCGCAGAGGACCGTCCGCGCGAGCAGCGCCCGCGACGCGACTTCGGGCCGCCAAGAGACCGCGGTGTCGACGATCGAGTCAGCTACGACCGGGGCGGCTATGACGACCGGGGAGGATTCGACAACCGCGGAGGATTCGACAAACCAAAGCGTCCGAAGGGCAGCCGGCGTGGTCTCCGGGGCAAGAAGCGCAGCTTGTAGTCAGCATCATTCGCGCGCGCAGTAGCTCACAATCTCACGTGTGATTGTCAGCGTCTGACTGTCAGCGTCTTGACGACGAACGGCAACGGCTTAAAAAATCTCGGGCGAGGTGTGAACCCCGCCCGAGTGCCCGTTGTGTTGCACCCCCAAGGAGTGTGATCTCGATTTGCCCTTGTGTCG
>JAPUKT010000051.1 GCA_027295555.1 Deltaproteobacteria bacterium | reverse complement strand
GCTCCGATGATCCCGCGTGTCACGACGCCGTCGTCTCGTAGCTGTTCGTATACGGTGTGCACGCTATTGGAGGGGATCGCGAAGCCGAGACCGACGTTTCCGCCTGATTGCGTCACGATGAGCGTGTTGATCCCGACGATTCTCCCCTGGAGATCCACAAGCGGACCGCCGCTACTGCCCGGGTTGATCGCGGCGTCGGTCTGGATGAAGACCATCGGAGATTCCGGCTCCAACTGTCGCGCTCTCGCGCTGACCACGCCCATCGAGACCGAGCCCCCTAGCCCCAGCGGACTCCCAAAGGCGAGCACCACCTGCCCTAGCGCTAAGCGATCGGAGTCACCGAAACGCAGAAAGAGAGGCGTGACCGCGTCGACTTTGAGCAGCGCTAGGTCCGTCTCGAGGTCGATTCCGACGATGCGAGCGAGATAACTCTTAGGGGGGGAACCGAGTATGGAACGGCGCGCCTTCTGCTGACTGCGACCGGCGGAGGCGACTACCTCGATGCTCGAAGCCCCCACCACGACGTGCGCATTGGTGATCAGCAACCCTTCCTTGCTGACGAACACACCAGAGCCGACTTGTCGTCCCGCCGTCGTGACCACATCGTCGGGGCCCAATGCACACGGCGACAAGCCGCGTGCCACGACCTGCACCACCGCTTCATTGACGTTCTCCGAGAGTGTCCGAAGGGACCGATCGAGTTGCCCGAGCGACGCGCCGCCCTGCGCCGTTGCTGGTTGGGGCGGAGCCCCCGAGCCAGCGGTGATCAAAGAAATCGCTAGCAATATCGAATATGCCCTTTGCACGCCCGCACGTGCGGCGCCTTGAGGCTTGCCGTTACCGGACCGCACGGACTACCGTCCCCATATGCTTCGGCGCGCCCCTGCATCCCTTGAGAATCATGCGGGCTGACGCGCAATGTAGATCGAAGTGTTTCGCCGTCGTGCTCGGCATGGCGGTGTGGAATACGCCGGTGATCTCTAGGTCGCAACCCGACGAGGCCACGGCTGCGGCCGGCGCCGATCTCGCCCTCACGATCAGCGGCGGCGTGTCGCTCGGGTCGTATGAAGCGGGCTATCTCTACCTCTCGACGCAGACCGTTCGTCACACTCAGGGGAGATACACGCTTCGATTGCTGACGGGAGCTTCTGCCGGGAGCGTCAACGCTCTCGTGACAGCGATCAACTCTTGTCGTCCGCCCAATCGGGACCCACATGAAGACCTCGGATGGAGAACGTGGGTCGAGTTGGGATACGAGGATCTGTTTCAAGCGGACCAAGTCGGTCCCATGAACGTCTTCACGCGAAAGGGCCTCGGGGAAGCCGTCGAACGCGTGCGACAGGTCTGGGACCACGGGCTTTCGGTCGATTGCGACGTCGTTGTGGGGATCTCGACGACGCGTCTTCGAAGCTATCCTGTGACACTGAATGAAGCGTTGGCGCTCCCGCGTCAGGAAGAAAAGTTCGCTTTTCGCATTCGGGGCCGTGGCGAAGGTCTGCCGCCCGTGCTGACCAATTACGTGGATGTCGAGTCGGGATTGCCTCAAGCGTTGCTTCCGCTTGTCGGTGACGGGTCCTCGCAAGACTTCGATCGCGTTCGGGATCTGTTGTTTGCTTCCTCTGCATTTCCATTGGCGTTCGCACCGCAGGAGCTCGACTACTGCCTGACCGACCCGAACGATCCTGAGACGTGGGAGTGTACGAGCCCAACCCGACACGAACCTTTCATCGACGGCGGTGTGTTCGACGACAACCCCCTTCGTCTGGCAGCGCGACTCGCCAATCTCGGACTGCGCGTCGACGACAACGGCCGTGGCATGTGGCGTGATCTGCGGCCCGTCGTTGATGACATGCGAGTGCCCTACGACAAGATCATTTATCAGTACCTCGACCCTGACACGACCTCATATCCAACGCCGGAAGCGATGACTGCCCAGGATGAGGTCAGCACGTTGAGCTTTTTGTCGGGATTGCTCGGGGACCTGATCACGACCGCACGGGCGAAGGAGCTCTACACACTCGCCGAGGAGCAACCGGATTTGATCAAGCAGCTTTTCGTTACCCACCGGAACTTCCCGACCATGAGTGGCTTGCTCGCCGCGTTTCTGGGTTTCTTCGAACGCGAGTTTCGTGAGTTCGACTTCTACCTCGGAATGTACGACGCGTACGCGGAAGCCGGGCATCGACTCGAGCGCTCGGGCGACCCACTCACGTTCGAAGCCCTTCTCACGGCACTCCACCCGTCTCTTGCAGCCGGGGACCCCAAGCAGATCTCCGCCAACTGGAAGCCTTTCGCATGCATGCTCGGGTGGTACGAGCCCGCTGCTCAACGGCTACGCGCCGCCTGCGATGGCCCGGAGCTGGAGGACTTCCGAATTTTGCTGCAGGTCTCCTTGGATCGGTTGTACGCGAGGTGCGCGAACACGAACATGAGCAGTTTGGAATCGAGCCTTCCGCACTATCACTGCTCCCAGGCCGCAACGGGGGCACCGCCTCCGCGAGTTGTCCCCTCCAAGCACGGCGGTTCCAACCCGTGGAACGACGACGAGTCGGAGTTTGACTACGTCATGGACCTGCTCGACGAGTACCAGTTTCATTTCGAAGATTTGGGCCTCGACCGCGACGAAGCGCGGTACGCGGCCGTGCGAATCCGACGCAAGCTCTTGAAGATGGTGAACGCGCTTGCAGAAGCACAGCCGACTCGGGGACAGCGGACCGCGATTCTCACGGGCGGGCGCGCGCTCGTCAACACGATTGCGTATGAGCCCCCGAAGAACTGGGGCTACTTCACCTTGGGCACCGGGATTGAAGTCGGAGGTAGCTTTCTACCATTCGAGTGGAACAGGAGCTGGGCGCGACTCAACCTCGCATTCCAGGTCGGCAGCCTCCGCACCGTCGTCAACCCACACCCGGCTGCCGTGACGTTTTCGTTCGTCGGCGGGCCAGAGATCGAAATGCTCTGGTGGACGACTCCCGTGATCCAGCCGATGTTC
>JAPUKT010000507.1 GCA_027295555.1 Deltaproteobacteria bacterium | reverse complement strand
CGATGTGCCGGTAGCCGACCTCGACCGCCGACCGGACCGCCTTGTAGACCGCCTCGGGCTCCGACTTCCAAGTGCCAAGGCCCAGTGCCGGCATCTCCGTTCCGTCCTGCAAGCGTTGCGTTTTCATGCCACTGCCCCCTTTTGCTTATCTGCGCTTTACTCTGCGCGTCACGAGATTGAAGACCCGTTGAAACAACGCCGCATCTCCGGTTGGAGACGCGCTTTGATCCTTCTTGTCGCCCGATTCGGGGTAGAGCTGATAGGCCGCATGAAGGACGCGGTCGAGGGCCTTCGGAGCGACGCGGTACGCGAGCTCGAATGCGGTTCCGACGCGGGTGGCGACGCGCTTGGGCTGATGAACGATGCCGTCGACGATCAGCTCTACGGCCTCTTCGGCAGTGCGCATCGGGAACGCCTGATAGATCGTCGTGCTTGCCATCATCGGAGTTTTGACGAGCGGCATGTAAATCGTGGTGACCTTCACCCCGTCGGAGAGCGCCTCGACCGCGAGCACCCGGCTGAAGGCGTCGAGCGCAGCCTTGCTGGCAATGTACGCACCGTAGCGAGGGACGTTCACCTGTACGCCAATGGTCGACACGTTGAGGATCTGACCTCGTTTTTGTGCCGTCATGCCCGGAAGAAATCCCATGATGAGGCGCACCGAGCCGAGAAAATTGAGCGCCAACGTTCGTTCGAAATCGTGTACGCGATCGTAGGACTTCGCGACGCTTCGGCGGATGGAGATGCCCGCGTTGTTGACGAGGACGTCGACGTGTCCGTGTTCGGTAAGCACCGCGTCGATGAGGCGCTGGGTGTCGACGGCGTCCGATAGGTCACACACATACGCGAACGCCGTCCCGCCACGGGCTTCGATGCTCCGTTTCATCTCGTCGAGCTTGTCCTTAGAGCGCGCCACCAGGAGCACGCTGGCGCCGGCATCCCCCAACCGGTTCGCAAGCGCTTCGCCGATCCCACTCGACGCTCCCGTGACTAGAATGATGCGATCAGCAACGCGTTCGCGAAGGTTCATGACCACGGGACGACCATAGCATCCCGGACGCCCCATTACTGAGCGGCCCTAAAGCGCCTGGAATGAGCGCCTCCGCAGGGTGGTTCTACGGAGTAGGCGGAGGTGTTATCCTGGTCTTCCGCGGATATGACCACCGTAGCTCAACTGTTGGAACAAAAAGGGCATGCCGTCGAAGTCATCGCCCCCGACGCCACGGTCTACGATGCGATCAAGCGGATGGCCGACCTCGATATCGGCGCGCTTGTCGTGACGGAAGGCGGCAAAGTCCTCGGCATCATCACGGAGCGTGACTATGCGCGCAACGTATTTCTTCGTGGAAAGTCGTCGCCGACCACGCCGGTGCACGAGGCGATGGAACGCGACGTCTTGTTCGTCGGGCTAAAGGACACAACACGCGACTGCATGGCCATTGTGATCGGCAAACGCACACGTCACCTCCTCGTCATGGAAAACCAAGAGCTCCTCGGGATCCTGTCTATCGGGGATCTGGTGCGAAGTATCGTTGCGGAGCAAGAAATGACGATCGAGCAGCTCGAGCAGTACATCCATCGCGGCTGACAGCTGCTAGGCGACGCTCATGTAGAGAAGTCGACCGGCCACGTAGATCACCAGGACCGCCGTGAGTCGTTTCACGACGTGCCCCGAAAGTGCCCGAGTGCTAAGTCGGTTTCCGATCTGACCTCCGGCCAGGACCGCGAGCGCGAGCCACCAGTAGTCCGCTAGGGCTTCGAGGTGCTCGAGCGTTCCTTGCTTCATCGTTTGACCCACGAGCCCGGCGATTGAGTTGACCATGATGAAGAAACTCGCAGTGGCGGCGATCCGCTTCGCTTCGGCAAGGCGCAAGAGGTGCAAACAGGGTGCGAGGAAGATCCCGCCGCCAATGCCGACCATGCCGGCGAGAAACCCAAACGCACCCCCGAGCGGGAGACCGACGAACCAGTTCACCAGCGGCGAGCCTGGTGGCGCGGCGTCAGGCTTTGGCGGCTGAAACCACAACGCGACCCCTGCCGCCAAGAGAGATAGGCCGAGCAGCAAGATGAACGTGCTCTGTTCGATGGGAACCCGGCCGCCGAACCAGGCCATCGGGATCGACAAGGCGACGAACGGAAGCGCAAACTGCAGGCTCAGATCTCCGGAGCGCCGGTACTGGAACACGCCACCGGTGACTACGATCAGATTGCAGATCAAAGCCACGGACGGAAGAATTCGATAGTCGGTCTCGGCGAGGACCAGCAGCGCGTTGTACGTCGAGCCGCCCCCAAAGCCGACGGCGGCGTAGAGCACGGCCGTCACGAAGAAGAGCAGGGCGAGCACCGGCATGCGCCCGCCAATTACGGTATTCGAAGTGCTGCAGCAACCATGCTCAGCGGTCTCGACGGTCGACTGCCCTCGCAGCTGCCGTCGCAACGGCGACCGTACGAAGGTCTCCCGGAATACGCCCGGCGAAACTGTTCGTGACGAGGGCGACCCCGAGTTGGCGCTCGGGATCCGCCCACGCGCCGGAACCACCGAACCCGAAGTGGCCAAAGGCGTTGGGGCTCGGCACACCGAGGTCGAGTTGGCTCTTTCCGCATGGGACCCGAAGCCCGAGCGAAATCGGGCGCATGTAGCCGACCTTGAAACGAAGGGGGAAGGGGATGACGCGACCGATCGCGGGGTTCTGGTCCGTGGTCGCTTCGGCAAGGGTTGCGGGCGACATCAGTCGCACGTCGTCGATCGTACCGCCAAGGCTCAGCGCGCCGTAAAGTCGGGCCAACGAACGTGCGTTGAAAACGCCGTTTCCCGACGGGATGACCGAAGTGAGCCAGCGCGGGTCTCCGAGCACGCTACCGAGGTCAGGCGGGATCATCGCATCTACGGCGTGGCCGATCGCCGAGCTGATACGGACCGTCATCGATGCGGTCTTTCGCACTCTTGCCCGCACGCCGCGTGGTCGGCCTTGGAGTATCTTCCGGGGAATCTTTGGGATGAGGAACTCGGCTACGCGTGGGAGCTCGCTTTCGGGAAGGCCGATGTAGAGGCCGTCCAGCCCGAGTGGATCGGCGAGGTAGCGCTTGATCAGCGCAGGGAAGCTTTCGCCCGCGGCCCTTCGGAGGACTTCGCCGACGACCCAGCCGCCGGTCCACGCGTGGTACCCGAAAGCGGTGTCCGGCGTGTGCACCGGAGACATGTTTTCGATGACCTGGACCATGTGGTCCCAGTCGAACATCTCCTCGGAAGATTCGATGATGCGTCCGATCGAATAGAGGCCCGCCCGATGAGAAGCCGCCTGGCGCACCGTAATGCTGCCCTTGCCGTTCTGGGCGAACTCGGGCCAGTACTTCGCCACTGGCGCTTCGAGCTCGATCATGCCCCGATCGACCAGCACGTGAAGCAAGGTCGCCATCACGCCTTTGCCGGTCGACATGCACAACGACAGCGTGTCGGGCTCGAAGGGAGTCCCTTTGCGATCCCGCGTGCCCGCGGAGACCTCCGCGACGAGCTCCCCGCGGTGGTAGACGGCGATCGCCGCCCCGCCCGCGCCTTTCGGCGCGCACCACCTAACCATCTCCCGCAACGAACGGAAATCGGGATGTGTGTACCCGTAGACATCCATGGTTCAGACGTCCAGTATACCCGATTCGGATTCAGGCGAAGGGTTTGAAGACGGCGAAGGTGACGATCAACACTCCGAGGATCCCCATGACCCAGGCAAGCCGCCCAAACGTCTTGGCTTTGACTTCTTCGCCCTGAGCCCATCGGCGCAGCTTGCCAGTGAGCACACCGGTGGCGCCGGCGAGAAGAATCAGCAGCGTGAGCTTGGCGTGCATCCAGCCCGCTTTCGCATAGATCTCGGTGAAGTTCGGGATGAGCATCCCGAAGCCGCCGGCGAACGCGACGAGCATGGACGGCGTCGTCACGCGGAGGGTGACCTTGCGCAGCGATTGGGCGATCCCGCTCTCCCGTTGCGTCGGCGCAGCGGCCGCGATCGTAACGCCGACCGCGCTTCCAATCCAAAAAGCCATGCCCAGAAAATGAAGGTACCGAAAGACGATCATGCTCATGTGGTTTTCCCCGCGAGGCGGAGTCTAACCGCCGTAGACCAGCGGCACAAAGATGCACCGGCAAAGCTCTTCTTCTTCGAGCTTCCCGTTTCGTTTTCTCATCGCCATGAGGGATTGCCCCCAGCGGTTGCCAACGGGGATGACGATGCGGCCACCCTCCCTGAGCTGATCGAGCAAGGCGGGAGGCACCTCATCCGCGGCCGCAGCGACGATGATCCCGTCGTATGGAGCGCCCTCGGGCCACCCTTTTCGACCATCGGCGCAGTGGATCTCGACGTTGTCGATGTCCAATGAGTGCAGCACCTGTCGGGCGTTTTCGACGAGCTCGGGGATGATCTCGATGCCATGAACCTTCTTGGCGAGGCGCCCAAGAACGGCAGCCTGGTATCCCGAACCTGCCCCGATTTCCAACACCGTTTCGTGGCCCTGGAGCTGAAGCGCCTCGGCCGACATTGCAACCATCAGCGGTTGCGAGATGGTTTGGCCGTGGGAAAGCGGAAGGGCGACGTCCGCGTAGGCGTTGCGTCTGTGTTGTTTCGGGACGAATTCTTCTCGCGGGACCTCTCCCATCGCAGCAAGCACGCGGCTGTCGGCAATTCCGCGCCGTGCTCCAGAGTTATCTCGTTGCCTTGGACTAAAATGGCTGGGAGCGCAGATTCGTCGCGGACTTCAAGTTCTTCATTGAAGACTGTGTGCATGACGATGGAGAAAGTCATTCAGAGTTCAGGAGAAGCGGAACGGGTCCGCCTATAAATAA